>JAYUYE010001270.1:0-6023 GCA_043752985.1 Myxococcales bacterium | reverse complement strand
CACGGTTTCGCGCGCGCGAAGAAGAAGCCACCGGCGGCGGCCACCGTCGCGATGAACGCGGCGATCGTGTACGACACCGGCACCGGCTGCGGCGCGGCGATCCGCACGACGACCGGGTCTGCCTCGCTCGCCTTGACGTACGTGCTGCCCGGGTCGGCGAGGACCTTGATGCCGAACTGACCCTGGCCGATGATCTCGGCCTCGATCTCGAACCGGTAGCTGCCGTCGGTGGCCGTCGCACTCTGAGCGAGCCGGCGATCGCCGGTGACCAGCGTGACCGCGGCGCGGCCGACCGGCTTGCCGTCGGCGTCGGCGACCTGACCGGTGACGACGAGCGCGTCCTCGTACGCGAGCTCCGTCGCTGACAATTTCATCGTGGTCTGCGTCGGTACGGTGAGCTCGAGCGTGACCTCTGCGACCGCGGCTTGGCGCGTGGCATCACCGGCGAACGTCGCGCGCAACCGGCGCGTGCCGGCTCCGCCCGCATCCGCGCGGGTCAACACGAAGTCGGTGCCGGTCCCGATCGTCCTGAGCTGCGCGAGCTCGGGGTCGGTCGCACTGCCGACCTCGAGATCGACCTCGACCTTGATGTCCGTACCCTCGGCCTGCGCGTTGACCCGGATGTGAGGATCGGGGCCCGAGGCAAGCGGGTCGACGAAGATGTTGAGGCTGACCGCGGCGCGCGACGGATCGGTGACCGTGGTCTGCGTCGAGCCCTCGAGCAGCGCGCCGCCGGTGAACGTCAGCTCGATCGGTTGCGGACCCACGGCGACGCCGACCACGGCGCGAAACCGGCCGTCCGGCTGGGTCGCCGCGGAGACCGCCATGTTGCCGACGCGGATCGTCACGCTCTGGCCGCCGAGCCCGTCGCCGGTCAGCCGGTCGATCAGCTGGCCCGAGACCTCGGCCACCCCGTCGCCGCGGAGGGCGACCTTGTCGAGCGCGACCTGCGTCTTCGCGCGGATATCGATCGTCGGTGCCGCCGCGACCGAGGCCGCGATCACCATCACGATCGTAAGTGCCGCCACTCGCACGCCCGATTTCATAGCACGGCGGGTGAGCGATATCGCACGGCTCGTCGACGATGAGGCGACCGTAAGCCGATGCGCACGACGCCTCGCGACGCTGTCTACTGGCCACATGACCCGGATCGTCGCCGTCGTTCTCGCGGTCGCTGCGTGCGGCGAGTCCGGACCTTCGCCGTCCACCCCGCAGGTCCTCGAGCTCGAACGGTTCTCGCCGCCGCAGCACACGAGCTACGACGTGTTCCTCGGAGCGCGCGGCGACATCGTGATCATGGCCAAGCGGATCTCGCGCGACGGTGGCGCGACGTGGACGACGCACGGGCCGCAGCTTGGCGAGCTCGGTCGCGTCGCGATCACCGGGACGACGGTCGCGACGTTCTCGACCCAGATCGGGCTCGCGCGCTGGGATCTGACGAGCGATGCGATCACCGCCGTGATCGGCGAGCCCGCGTACACGACCGATCGGACGTGGCGCGTCGATCCGACGAGTGGCCAGCTCGTCGCGTTCGATGCCGTCGAGAACGCGGTCGCGGTCGAGCGGTCGACCGGATGGACGACGAGCACGCTGCCGCAACCGGCGCCGACCGAGCTCCGCCCGTACATCAAGGATCTCGAGAGCAATGGCTCGACCCTCGTGACGACCTCGGCGTGGGGTATCCATCGCTCGATCGATGGCGGGACGACCTGGCAGCTCGTGACCGCGAGCCTTCCAAACGGCGGCCGCGATCTGCTCGTCCTCGCCGATCGACGGTTCCTCCTCGTCGGCGGCACGACCGCATACCTGTTCGATTCGAGTGGCAACGCGGCGGGTACGTTACCCGGGCTCGCCGTCGTCGAGACCGAGGCGAGCGTCTGCGATGACGGCGCCATCGTCGCGCGCGGCAAGGTCACGCGTGACCTCGGTGCGAGCTGGCAGGCGCTGATCAGCGCGGGCGACCTCGAGCTTGTCGCCGAGCGCGGCGGCTGCGGTGGAGGTCACTACTGGGTGCTCGCGCGCTCGACCGCGTGGGGCTACCGCCTCGTGAAATTCGCTGCACCGGGGACGCGCGGCGTTGTCGCCGGCAACTGGGACGGCACCGGCGAGGCCGCGTTCGGCACCGGCGGGCCGCCGATCGTGCGGACGAGCGACGGCACGTTCCTCGTCGCGGGCCTCGCGTGGAGCGTGGGCGAGGAAGCGTGGACCTTGCGCGACATTCCGAGCCGCGTGTTCGCGAGCGGCGACACGCTGTTCGGCGTCGCGAAGCCGAAGTTCTACACGAGCGTCGACGCCGGCCAGACCTGGACCGATGCGAAGGGCAGTGGCCTCGCGGCCGACGCGCCCGAGGCGTTCGCGCGCGGGCTCGATGGCACGCTGCACGTGGGGCGGTTCACCGGCGAGAAGGTCGGCGGCACGGACATGTGGCACGCGACCGTGTGGAAGAGCAGTGATGCGGGGACGACCTGGACCGTCGCGTACGACGCGATGGCGACGCGTCCGGAGGGTGGCGACATCGTGGGCGAGACGCACCGGTTCGTCGGCATCACGGCGACGGGCGCATGGATCGCGACGGATGCGGTGTCGCGCGATGGCGGCGCGAGCTGGACGCCGACCGGCGTCAAGGGCGATCGCAGCCTCGCGTACCTGACCGCGAAGGGCAGCCTGATCTCGACGCTCCCCGGCTCGCCGGATGTCTGGCGGGTCTATGACGAAGGCGGGCTCGGCGAGCTGACCGCGACCTTTGCGATCCAGGTCGCCGGCGCGGTGACGGCCGCCTCCCAGCTCCGCTCGGTCGCCTTCGACGAGGCCGGGTACGCCTACGTGGCCCGCGGTGCGCCGTACGTGCAGCTGTGGCGGTCCACGACCCCGGTCGACTGAGGCCGACGGAGGCGGGATCTCCCAATGTCATAGGGTCGAGGCACCCTCCGTCCGCCCATGCGCATCAAGCGAGTCGAGATCATCGGCTTCAAGTCGTTCTGTGACCGCGCTGTCGTGAACATCAGCGAGCAGGTCACCGGTGTGGTCGGACCCAACGGGTGCGGCAAGTCGAACATCGTGGACGCCATCCGCTGGTGCATGGGCGAGCAGAGCGCGAAGCACCTCCGCGGCAAGGCCATGGAGGACGTCATCTTCGCGGGCTCCGAGTCACGCGGCCCCGCGCCGATGGCCGAGGTCTCGCTGACGTTTGACGAGGTCGGGTTCTCCCACGAGAAGCTCGAGCTCGCGCGCCACAGCGACGAGGCGGAAGCCGAGCGCGCCCTCGCGGCCCTCGGACCGGATGAGGAAGCTCCGCAGGACGGCATCCTCGAGAGTGCCGCGATCTCTGACGCCGCGGTCGAGGGTGCGGTCGCCGCGATCGAGGCGACCCCGGGCGACGACGTCGTCAAGCCGAGCACGTGGCTCGACAAGGACGGCAACCCCACGCTGTCGCCGACCGAGGAGGTCGCGCAGCTCCTCGCCGATACGCCGCCGGTGATCGATTTCTCTCGCTACACCGAGGTGACGATCACG
Organism: Myxococcales bacterium; assembly: GCA_043752985.1. GTDB lineage: Bacteria > Myxococcota_A > Polyangia > Haliangiales > Haliangiaceae > JABFXX01. The sequence continues at coordinate 2,510 of JAYUYE010001270.1, read as the reverse complement.
CGCCGCCTGTTCCGCGATGGCACGTCGCAGTACTTCATCAACAAGACCCCGTGCCGCCTGCGCGACATCACGGACTTCTTTCTCGGCACCGGCATCGGCACCAAGGCGTACGCGATCATCGAGCAGGGCCGCATCGGTCAGATCGTCAGCGCGCGTCCCGGCGATCGCCGCGCGATCATCGAGGAGGCCGCGGGCATCACGAAGTTCAAGGCCAAGAAGAAGGCGGCCGAGAAGAAGCTCGATCAGACGCGGCAGAACCTGATGCGCGTCTCGGACATCGTGACCGAGCTCGACAAGCGGATGGGCACGCTGCGCCGTCAGGCCCAGAAGGCCGAGCGCTACCGCAAGTACAAGTCCGAGATGAAGGACATCGAGCTGTGGAAGGCGTCGCACCGCTGGCTCGAGCTGTCGAGCGAGGGCGGCCTGATCTCGGGCCGGCTCGTCGAGGCGAGCGGCGAGCTCGACGAGGTTCGCATCGCGTGGACCGGGAAGGATGCCCACGTCGTTGCCGAGCGCGCGGAGATCTCGGTCGAGGAGCGCCGCCTGCTCGGCGTCCAGGAGCAGGTCTACGAGCTCGACAATCGGCTCCGCCTCGGCGAGAGCAAGATCGGGTTCGAACGCCGCGAGGCCGAGGAGCTCGACGCCCGGATCGCGGGCGCGCGCACCGAGATCGATCAGATCAGCGCCGAGCGCGCGCGCGGCGCCGAGGAGCTGACGGCACGCCAGGACGAGCTCGCCGCCCTCGAGGCCGAGGTCGAGCGCGAGTCCGCGGAGGTTGCGGCGCGCGAGGCTGCGGCCGGCGAAGGTCGCCAGATGCTGACGAACGCGCAAGGCCGGCTCGACGAGGCACGCGCGGAGATCGGCTCGCGCAAGACCGAGATCGCCACGTCGACTGCGCAGCTCGAATCTCTCAGCCGCCGCCGCGACGAAGCGACGCGCCGGCTCGAGCGGGTGATGGCCGAGACCGAGCAACACACCGAGCGCGTCCGCGAGCTCGATCGCGAAGGTCGCCGCGTCGATGGCGCGCTGACCGACCTGCGGCAGACCCGGCTCGATCTCGGCAGCCAGAACCATGGCTTCGAGGCGCGGCGCGACGTGCTCACGCACGAGGTCGCCCGCGGCGAGTCCGAGGTCGAGACGCTGCGCACCGAGCTGCACCGTCGCACCTCGCGCATGACCTCGCTCAAGGAGATCCAGGATCGCTACGAGGGCTTTGCTCGCGGCACGCGCGCGGTCATGCAGAAGGCCGAGACGCTGTTCGAGACCGACGACATTCGCGGCGTCGTCGCCGATGTCGTTCGCGCGCCCGAGATGCTCGAGGTCGCGGTCGAGGCGGCGCTCGGTGATCGACTCGGCGGCGTGCTCGTCAGCCAGCCCGAGGTCGGCCTCGCGGCGATCAGCTATCTGAAGAAGGGCGGGGGCGGGCGCAGCGCGTTCGTGCCGCTCGCCGATGCGCGCGCCGGCGCGGTGCCCGGCTACGTGCCGAGCAAAAACCCTGCGTTCTCGGTCTCGGGCGACGTCGCGCAGAGCGCGTCCCCGGTCGTCGAGGAGATCGCAGCGAACGAGTCCGAGCTCAGCGGCTCCGTGTCGGTAGAGGCGTCGCAGATCGTGGAGTCGAGCCGCTTCGAAGGGGAGGGCAACGTGTCCTCGCCGGTCGAGCCGGTGTCCGCGATCGACGACGGCTGGAGCGCGATCGGTGAGTCGGATCCGTCGAGCGACTACGGTGGCGGTGCGGGCTACGAGGCATCCTCCATCGAGGGCGAGCCGAGCGGCCGCATCGACGGGATCGAAGGCAGCGAGACCGCGGCCGGCGACGTGGTCGTCGCGAACGAGCTCGTCGTCGAGGTCATCACCAGCGAGCCGGTCCAGCCGCGCCGCACGCCGATCCTCGTCGAGGACCGCACGCAGCTCACCGCTGCGCATGCGAACTTGATCCTGGCGGGCAAGGGTGCCGGCGTGCTCGGGCGGATGTCGGACCTCGTCGACTTCGAGGAGGGCTACGCCGAGGTGGGCAAGCGCCTGCTCGGCACCACGATCGTGGTCGAGGATCTCGACCACGCGCTGCGCCTCCACCATCAGGGCGTCACCGACCGGATGGTCACGCTCGATGGCGACGTGATCGATGACGACGGCGTCGTGGCCGGTGGCTCGCGCGATGCGCAGGGCTCTGGTGTGCTGGCGCAGAAGCGCGAGATTCGCGAGCTCGAGGAGATCACGGGCAAGCTCGAGCACGATCTGTCCGAGGCGATGACGCGACTGGTGACCGCGCGCACCGAGCTCAAGCAGATCGTCATGGCGATCGAAGGACTCCGCACCCAGGTGCACGAGGGTGACCTCGCGATCATGGGCCACGAGAAAGACGAGGTCCGGATCCGTCAGGACCTCGAGCGCTATCGCGACCGCCTGGGCACGCTCGGCACCGAGCAGCTCGAGCTCGAGGAGCGGCTCCGCGCGATCGCCATCGATGATCAGGCCACTCGCGATCGGCGCACCGCCGCCGAGGCCCGGAT
>JAYUYE010001269.1:0-2357 GCA_043752985.1 Myxococcales bacterium | reverse complement strand
CGCGCAGTTCGTCGCGGGCCGCGGGATTGCCGTCGGCGATCTGCTCAGCCGCCCAGGGGCCACCATGGAGGGCGGCACCGCATGACCGCAGCAGCCATCGACATCTCGGACCCGATTCTCGCGCAGGTCGGCGAGGCGATCGCGCTGACACCGACGGACCGGGCCGGTGCGCGGGCGGTGCTCGCGGCGGCGTGGAAGACGGTCGGTGAATCCGGGGATGCGCTGCATCGCTGCGCGATCGCGCATGCGATGGCCGACGTGCAGGACACCGCGCGGAACGAGCTCGACTGGGACCTGCGCGCGCTCGCGGCTGCGGATGGCATCGACGACGCGCGGCTCGCAGCGGCCGGCATGGCGGCGAGCGTCGAGGAGCTGTTGCCGTCGCTGCACCTCAACCTCGCGGACGTCTACCGCCGGCTCGGCGAGTCCGCGGCTGCGCTCGGGCATGCTGCCCAAGCCCGAGCCGCACTTGCTCGCGCGGGCACGGACCGCGGCAGCCAGATGATCCGTGACGCGCTCGATCGCGTGACGTCCGAGCTCCACGTGGACTGCGGTCATTCGCACGACGTGCCGGGATCACGGTCGTGAGCGCCCCCGTGTCCGCTCGCGAGGTCGCACGCCGCGTGCTCGATCGCATCGAGAAGGATCGCGCGTGGGCGACACCGAGCCTCGACGGTGAGCTTGCGCGGGCGGGCCTCGCCGATCGAGACCGGCGCCTGGCCTCGGAGCTCGTCTACGGCGTGCTTCGCCACCGCACGCGAATCGATCGCGCGATCCGCGCGCACGCGGATCTCAAGAAGACGCCGCCTCGCGTGCTCACCGCCCTGCGGGTCGCGGCGTATCAGCTGCTGTTCCTCGATCGTGTGCCCGGCTACGCCGCCGTCGACGATGCGGTCCAGGCCGCGCGTGCCGCGGGTGGCGCGAAGCTCGCCGGCTTCTGCAACGCGGTGCTGCGCAAGATCTCGACCGCGAAGGAACCCGCGTTTCCCGAGGATGCGCTCGAGCGCCTCGAGATCGAGGCATCGCTGCCGCGGTGGATCCTCGACGAGCTTGCAGCAGCGGTCAGCGATGGCGTGCCCGCAATCACGTCGGTGGGAGCCATGGGCTTCGCCGGCGATCAGGCCACCGTACGCGATCGATCGGCGCTCGAGCCGATGGCCTACTCCACGCCCTCGGTCGCGCCCACGGTGACGGTGCGCGATACCTCGCCGCTCGCCGCGGTCGCCGCCGCCTTTGCGCAGTCGGCGCCGCTCGTCGCGCGCGTCAATCGCCTCGTGAGCACGCGCGACGCGGTTGTCGCCGAGCTCGCCGCGGTCGGTGTCACGGCCACGACGTTCGGACCTGCAACGACCGAGGCGGCGCCGATGGCGCTGCAGATCGAGGGGCTCGGCGATCCAGGCAAGAGCCCGTCGTTTCTCGCCGGTCGGTGGACCGTGCAGGACACCGGCGCCCAGGTCGTCGGCCATGTGGCTGCGCCGCGCGCAAGCATCCGGATCCTCGACGCCTGTGCGGGTGTCGGCGGCAAGTCGACGCACCTCGCGGAGCTGTGTGGCGACGCGGGCTCGATCGACGCCGCGGACCTCTCGAAGACCAAGCTCGGGCTGCTCGACTCGACCGCGACCCGGCTCGGTCTCAAGAGCATCCGGCCGGTAGTCTGCGACCTGCTCGATCCCGCGGCACCGCTCGCGCCGCAATACGACCTGATCGTGCTCGACGCGCCATGCTCCGGCCTCGGCGTTCTGCGCCGTCACCCCGATGCGAAGTGGCGGCTGATTGCCGACGACGTGCCGCGCCTCGCGAAGCTGCAGACCCAGCTGCTCGACGCGGTGGTGCCGCGCCTCGCGCCCGGTGGCATCCTGATCTACTCGGTGTGCACGTTCACGCGCGCCGAGGGGCCCGACCAGATCGCCGCGCTCCTCGCAAAGACCGATCTCCGGCTCGTCGAGGCGCACCGCACGTGGCCGCCTGATGCCGACGCGTTCTATCTCGCGCGGCTCGAGCGTCCCGCGTCAGGCGGCTAGCGGTCCGGGCCAGGCGCGCGCTGCTTCGCCGCGCTTGCGCAATTCCGCGATCGTCGCGGCGTAGTCCTTGGTGCCGTAGACGCCGGAACCCGAGACAATGACGTTCGCGCCCGCGGCGCAGACCTCGGCGATGTTGTCGAGGTTGATCCCGCCATCGACCTCGATGTCGACGGAGAGTCCGCGGTCGTCGATCATCCGGCGCAGCTTCGCGATCTTCTCGAGTGCGCTCGGGATGAACTTCTGGCCGCCGAAGCCCGGGTTGACCGACATGATCAGAACCTGCGCGACGTCGCCGAGCACGTACTCGATCGCCTCGAGCGGGGTCGCCGGGTTGAG
>JAYUYE010001268.1:0-2360 GCA_043752985.1 Myxococcales bacterium | reverse complement strand
ACTCGATCGCGAAGCCATCTCCACCTGCGTCGTCGACCGCGCGCGACAGCACCATGGGGTAGTTGAGGCGCCCCTGGCGGTCGCGTGCGATCCGCTGCGGGTCGATCGTGACGACCGGGTGACCCATCGGGCGGAACGCATCGTTGCCGTAGATGAACGAGGTGACGGTGAGGTGCGGCTCGGCGGCCACCGCCGTGAGCAACAGCGGAACCATCGGGAACGCCGCGCGGTAGCGCAGCTTCAGCGGCTTGATCGACGAGATGCCGGCACCCGGCACGAGCTTCGCCGCGATGAACACCATGTTCGCCTGGACGTACGGCTCCATGTAGATCGACGTCGTCTGGTTCACGATGAAGCCGTTGTCGCGCAGCCACTGCGTGGCGGCCTGGGCTTCATTCGCGCGGAAGGTGACGGTCTGGTAGTCGCCGACGACCTGCTCGGAGATCACGGTCACCGGCATTCCCGCGCCGCCGGCATCCGAGACGCCGGCATCCGCGAAGTCAGGGGAACCGTTGTCGTCGCCGCGGCCGTCGTAGCCGCACGAGGGCTGCTGGTGACTCTTGCAGGCCCAATCGGAGATCGGGCAGATGTTTTCGACGTTGACGGTGACATCGGGCGCGGTCATCCGATCGAGGAGCCCGAACGCCGACACCGGCGAGATCGCGAGCTCGGGGACCTCGGGGACTGGAATGATCCAGGCGAACGACTCGGGCTTGCCGGCGTACTTGATGAGCACGTGCGCCGTGACCCAGCCTGGCTCGACCTCGAAGATGATCTGCTCGGACTGCTGATTGACCGCGTAGCTACCCACGGAGACTGCGGGCGGAGACAGACAGCCACACGCCTCCACAATCTGTGGGTCGGCGACGAGGGCCCCCAACCCGATCAAGAGACTCAGCCAGATACCCCGCGTGTCGACGGTCGCTTGCATACGCAGCGGCCAGTGCAAGGAATTGGCCACCCACAACTAGCGAGGACTACACACACGGAGTGTCCGATCGTTGCATCGAGCACTCCGTGGGATGTCCCAAGCTTGCACTCGCCTTGTCGGTCGGGATCCTAGAGGACCAGCGTGATCACCCCGCACGCGACGCGTCCGCCGGCGTTGCCTGTCGGCTGTGTCTTGAAGTCGTCAGCCTTCTCATGAACGATGAAGCCCTTGCCGACGACCGATGTCGGTGAATCGTCGAGCGTGATTCCCTTCATCACGAACGTCTTGGTCGCCTTGCCGTCCTTGCCGGCGATCAGGTTGCCGAAGTCGCCCTCGTGGCGGTGCTCCGCATCCGGCGCACCGTGCGGGTGACCGCCCGGGTTGAAGTGACCGCCCGCGCTCGCCGCATCGGGAGCCGAGCAATCGCCCTTCTCGTGCACGTGATACGCGTGAGCGCCGGGCTTGAGGTTCTCGACCGCGGCGGTCACCTCGACCCCACCCTCGACCTCCTTGAACGAGATCGTTCCCGTCACCTTGGACTTCTTGGTCGGAGCGAGCGTCGCCGACGCGGACTTCGGCGGCGGTGGTGGCGCGGGCTCGGGCGCTGGTGCCGGCGGCTCGGCGGCGGCAGGCGCTGGCTCGACGGGCGTCTCGGTCATTGGCGGGGGAACGGGGTTCTCGGCATCTGCGCCCGACTTCTTCGAGCAACCCGCGAAGACGGCGGCGCAGACGGTGAACGTGAGCAGCATTCTGTTCATGCGGAGGACGCTAGCGAGCGAATCCGCGGCCCGCGTCGCGCGAGGTACGACATCGCGTCGGTCTCACGCGTGTCATCGGCGCTCGCCCCTCGGCTTCCGTCACGGGTGCGGCCGCTAGTTTCCGAGTCACCCCCTCAGATTTCCGATATCGATCTGCCGCGCGCCGTGGTCTAGGCTCGACGCATGAAGAGGGGCTTCGCCATCGGCCTGTTCACCGTGCTCACCGGTTGCGCCGAGGACGACGTTCGTCCCGAGCCGCCGCTCGCTCGACTCGATCTGCGCGCGGCGATGCAGTCGACCGGCGACATCAACCCGGTCGGTCTCGCGATCGCGCCCGACGGCAAGCGGTTCATCTTCGAGGAGACCGCCGGCCTGTACCGGCTCGACGGTGAGGTCGCCGTCGCCGTGGTGCCGATGTCGGCGATGCCGGATCCGGGCCCGACGGCGCCGCTGAAGCTGCCGTTCACCGACCTCGTCGCGATCGGACCGAACACCTTCGCGATGACCGCGATCGGCGATGGCTACATCCTCGACACCAGCGCGATGACGCTTCACCAGCGCTTCTGCTACCTGCCCGATGAGGTCCCGCGGTCGTTGACCCAGCGCACCGACGGCATCGCCTACGACGCTGCCAGCGGCAAGCTCTACGCGCAGCCCGTCACGTACGACGC
>JAYUYE010001267.1:0-2361 GCA_043752985.1 Myxococcales bacterium | reverse complement strand
GTCATCTGTACCTCGCCGGCTTCGGCCGCGGTGATGTCGTGCGGTTCGATGTCGAGTCGGGCGCGATGATGGACGTCTTCTACTGGGACACGCAGCTGCTCGAAGAACCGGTCGAGCTGCTGTTTCGCGGCGATGACCTGGTCGTGCTCGGCAACGATACGCAGAACGCGGTCGTGATCGACGCGCAGGGCGCTGCCACCCGGAGCTTCGGCTATCCCGACATGCGCGCGGCTCACGACTTCGTGATGAGCCCCGACGAGAGCAGGATCTATGTCGCGACCGACTCACATCCGCAGCTCGGCAGCGCGCTCCAGGTCTGGGATGCCACGACCGGTGCTTTGATCCGCCACTTCGGCACCGCGAGCGAGCTGACCTCGGCGACGAGCGTGGCGCTCGGCGGCGACGGCTTGCTCTACGCCTGCGACTACGAGCGCAACGAGGTCGTGCGGTTCGATCCAGCGACCGGTGCGCTGGTCGGTATCGTCACCGGACTGCTCGATGCACCAGTCAGCATCGACTTCGGTCCCGACGGAGCGCTCTACGTACTCGACCGGGTCGGGATCCATCGCATCGATCCCGACACCGGTGAGGAGCTATCGCTGCTGATCACCGTGGGCGACGGGCACAACGAGGCGCCGCGTAGCTTCACGTTCGTGACGAAGATGGCGATCGCCTCTGCGATCGCACGCACCCGTTAGCCCGGGAAGCGGGTCCAGCCGGCGGTCCAGTCGACCGTGCCGACTGCGCCACAGAACGTCGCCGTCGTGTCGAAGCCAGCCGGCGGCGTGCCGCAACCGGTGAGCACGGGCGAGCCCGCGTTCGGCTTGAAGCTCGGCGCCGTGATGTTCTTCGGTGCCGCGAGCTGCGCGTCGACGTCGAGGTGGTTGCTGAGGTCGCCACCGATCATCGTCTGCTCGTCGAAGCAGTTCGTCCCCGCCGGCGCCGGCGCCGGGTCACAGTCGTTCTGGTTGCCGTTGTTGACGTCGAAGTTGGTCGGCCAGATCGCCGTGGCGTTGGTGCTCTTCATGAAGTACGTGTTCTTGATCTGGAGGGCCGAGCCGAACTGGGCCCGCGTCGACGCGCCGTCGACGTCCGCGCCGAACTGATTGAAGTACGCAATCACGGCATTGTTGATCCGACCGGCCGTACCGCGGCGCAGGTGCATGCCGCCCTGCTTCTTCGCCGTCGACGGACCGTCGCCGCCGATCAGCGTGGCGTTCCAGATCTCCGGCGCGCTGCGTGGAGTGAGATCGTTGTTGTTCGGGTTGTTGTCAGCCTCGAAGCCCTTGTCTCCACGGCCGTCCTTCTGCTGAACGATCACGAACTGCGCCTTGCCGCTCCAGCCGAAGTCCCAGTCGAGACCATCATCGTCGGGCTGGGTGATCACGAGGTGCTTGACGTCGACCGTGCCGCCGAAGATCTCGATGCCGTCATCGAGGCCGAGGTGCGACTGCACGTAGTCGATCACGGTCGACGAGCCGCACCCACCCATGGTGAGGCCGTTGAGCTCGGTATCGACCGCGAGCGCGAAGCCCGCGTACTCGATGCGTGCGTACTTCAGCGTGCCGCAGTTGTGAGCCGGATCGCTGCCGCCGTAGCGAATGCGCTCGCCGAACGAGGCCGCGAAGCCTTCGATCGGGTTGGTGCCGCCGGTGACGTTGATCGGCGCCTTGCCGAGGAGCACCACCCCGCCCCAGTCGCCCGACGTTGCTGTTGCGGCCGAGGACGTGAACACGATCGGCTCCGCCGCCGTACCGGTCGCGTTGATCTTCGCGTCCTTGGTGATCGTCAGGGCACTACCGTTGTCACCCTTGACGATCGTGCCGGCCTGGATCGTCAGCGTTCCGCCGGTGACGAACACGTAGCCCTTGAGCGTGTAGACCTTGTCCTTGGTCCAGGTCGTGTCCGTCGCGATGTCGCCCGCGGGCACATCGACGCGGGTGATGCCAGGGGGCGCATCGGGCAGCGGTGCAGCATCGGGCTCCGGACCGTCATCACCGGTCAAGCCCGAGTCATCTTTGCAGGCCGCGGTCGTCGCGAGGCCAAGTGCAGCAAGCCAGATCATCTTGTTCATCATATGAATTCCTTTCGATTGCATTTCAAAAATCAAGGCGTCCAGTCGAGTCCCAGGGAGAGCGAGACTCCCGGCGCGTAGCTGTTGACGACGATTCCGTCCTGCTCGACGCGAACGCGTTGATTCAGGAGGTTCGCGGCGCTGAGCTTCAGCTTCAGATCCTTGCGGATCGCGCGAGCTGCAACGAGGTCGAAGCGATGAACGGGGCGATCGAACGTGTCGGGCAGACCGTCGACACCGACGTCGGTGATCCGCGGCCCGATCACGTTGTAGAGGAGGTTGATGTC
>JAYUYE010001266.1:0-2363 GCA_043752985.1 Myxococcales bacterium | reverse complement strand
CGACCGCGCCCGCTCGCCAGGACGTCAGCGAGGGCTACCCCGGGCTCCCGGTCCGGCTCGCGTTGAAGATCGTCACCGCGACGAGCTGCGCGCCGGTCGTCGGCGCGGTCGTCGAGATCTGGCACACGCAGGTCACGGGCGTGTACTCCGGCGTGACGCCAGCGCCCGGCTTCTGCAGTGGCGGCGACGCCGACGCACCGAACCACAGCTACTTCCGCGGCACGCAGACGACGAACGCCGCCGGCCGCGTCGAGTTCGACACGTGCTTCCCGGGCTGGTATCCAGGCCGCGCGATCCACATCCACTTCAAGGTCACGGTCGGTGCCACGAGCTACCTCGTCTCGCAGCTGTTCTTCGATACCGCGCTGACCACCCAGATCTTCGCGAGCCATCCGAGCTACCAGGCCGAAGGTCAGCCCGATACGTCGAACGCGAGCGATGGTGTGATCGGCGGTGGCGGATCGATCACGCAGTACCTGCTCGATACGCAGCGGATGTCAGACGGGGCGATGCTGGCGTCGAAGACCATCGCGCTGCGGCCGTCCGCGCAGAACAACTGCTCGACCTAGCGCTGCGCCGCCGGCCGCGCAACGCTGTAAACCGCCGTGATGGACCCGAGCCAGAAGTCAGACGAAGGGTGTGGCAGCCAACCTCATCTTGACAGGCGAGGTGCTCGTCACAAGCAGGCGCAGCAGCGCTCGCGCGAGGTCTTGCAGCTCTCGTTGCCGCGGGCGCACGTCTCGTTCGCGTAGGCATCCGCGCCACCGAGCTGTTGCGCGAGCACGCAGATCCGATCCGCGTTCTTGCAGATCGTGTCCGACAGCGTGCAGCTGTCCTTGCAGGTGTCGCTCGGAGCGGGCTTGCAGGTCGGATCCTCGGCGGCCGGTTTGACCGCGAGGGCCTGCGGAACCACCTGCGCACAGCTCGCATTCGCGACGCACGGCGGAGGCGGCGTCGGGCGTACGCCCATCGAGGTCAGCTGCGCCTCGATCTCGCGATCGAGCGCCTGGATCTCCTCGCGTGGTCCCATGCCGTTCGGCGGACCGCCAGCACCGTCGGTTGCCGGAGACATCGTGGCCGGCGACGCCGCTGGCGACATCTTGGCCGCGCCACATGCGATCGCGAGCGCGCAGCACGCGCCCACGAGGACGCCTCTCGTCACCACTGCGATTCGTGGACGCCGTTCGCTCATTTCCGCGCCTGCGTCTCGTCCGCGCAGCCGCAGCAGCGCTGCTTTGCCTCGCGGCACGACGCCTTCGAGCTCGTGCACTTCTCCTGAGCAAACGTGTCGTTCTTGCCGAGCTCGTCGGCGAGACCGCAGATCGCCTCGGCGTTGTCACAGATCGCGTCCGCGATGCTGCAGATGTCGCTGCACGTCGCGGGCTCGGTTTGGTTCGCCTTGCACACCCGCGCGGCATCGCGCGCTGTCTGGCCGCGCACGACCTGCAGCACGGTCACCGGCGGATCGAGATCCATCTTGGCCTCGTGGCGCCAGCCGCGAATCTGGGTCCACAGATTCGAGATCTCGTTGCGCTTGTCGAACGTCCGGATCCCCGGCGCACGGTTGCACGCGACGATGCTCGTGATCATCCCGCCCATCGCGATGCCCGCGATGACGCCCTTCACTGCTTCTCCATGAGCTGCTTCTGCAGCTTCTCGTTGATCTGGATCGACCGGTCGTACGCAGAGATCGCGGCGCGGCGTTCGTCGGCAGCCTTCGCCTTGCTGGCCTCGCCCTCGACGTCGAGCTGCGCGGCGCGTGCCTCGTGGATCTCACCCTGCACCGTGTGGAGGTTCGCGACGAAGAAGCTCTCGCGCTGGCTCTGCGCGAGACCTTCCTGCACGGTCCTCATCGCTTCCTCGATCTGGCCCTGGCTGACGAGCAGCTTGGCGAGCAGCGCGCGCGCATCGGCGCGGACGTCCTCGGCCTCGGGGGCGCCGGTCGGGAACCGCAGCGACAGGATCTGGCGGACCGAGGCGGTCGCGGCGACGAGGTTGCCATCGCTCATGTAGACCTTGGCCTTGCGATGAAAATTCTTCGCCTGGGCCAGCGAGACCATCAGCTCCTCGTCGATGACGTCGGTGGGCTCTGCAACGCGGGTCTGCGATCCTTGGGTCGGCGTGCGCTCGGACGAGCAGGCCGGGAGGCCTGTGATCCCGATCGCGATCCCGAGAATGAGGTGCTTGATGCTCATGGCTTGCCTCCGCTGAGCCGACGTTCACGATAGCCGTCGAGTCGATCTGCGAACAGGGTATCGATGCGCGAGCTCGCGTCGCCGGCATGCTCGCGAGCGATCGGTCCGACGAGCGGGTCTGCCGGACGCGACGTCCAGCTCGCGGGGACGTGTGCGGTCTCGTGAATC
>JAYUYE010001265.1:0-2364 GCA_043752985.1 Myxococcales bacterium | reverse complement strand
CTGCCCGTCGTCGCGCATCCGCGTCCGTTCCGAAGATCGGATCCGGACCTCCGCGGTTGCAGTCGGCGTCGATGGCGCGATCCCAATCGGTCGGCCTGAGGTCACCGAGCCCTGCGAACAGCTTCGGAGACGGGCAAGTCATCTTGCACACTCCATGGGCGCGGGACGTCACCGCGCCACGGTCCGCCGGGTTCGCGTTGAGCGAGTCCTCGAGCAGCGTGCTGCACTCCTTGTCGAGCATGCCCGACTCCGCGATCGCTTCGACCAGATAGGTCGGAGATCGCTCGGGCATCTGCTCGATCGTCTCAAGCGCCTTCTCGAGTTGATCGAGCGTCGCCGGCACGAGCGGCGAGCTGTCTGACGGCTTCGTACAAGCCGCCACCACGAGGAGCAGGATCAGAGCCAGAGGCTGCGCACGTCCCATCGTTGACGGTATCATGCGAGCGCGACCATCGAACCCGGCGGCACGTAGCGAGACACCCGAACCGCGTGCCAGCGCACCGCGCCGGTTTCGTCGAACACGGCGAGCTTCCACGGTACCTCCCGCCCGGCGCAGCTGCCTGGCCACTCACCAGCACGGCGAGCGCACCGCCACCTGCGGCGAGGTGTATTGAATCGAAACATGCACGGGACACGTGGTGTGTCGTGGCTCAGTGCCCAACAGTGAGCACATCGAAGGACGGCGCGTTCAGTCCGTACGAGTACCTCCGGTGGCTACACGCGCCGCGTCTGCTGGCCGTAGTTGACGCTGGTCGGACGATCTCGCGCGCTGGCGACCCGAACGGCGTGGACGGCTCCGCGGTGCGCTTCTCGAGCTAGATCTCGTCTCCGAGGTTCAGGACGACCTTGCAGGGACGAGGATCTCCGATGCGAGGTCCGCGAATGCGCGCTGCCTCGCGACGGATTCCGGCGAGGTCGCGGTCTCCGGCGACGCCGTCATCTGGACGTAGAGCAGGCTTCCGACCTCGCGAATCTCCGCCGGCTGCACGACCGTCTCGATCCGCTCGCGCCCGCCGACCGCCGCCACGTGCTCGGGCCGCAGGTACGTGCCCCAGCGCGGATGCCGGATGAACTGTCCGCCAAGTCCGTGTCGCGCGGCACCCGATCCGGAGATCCGATCCACTTCGGCCCACCGCGGATTCACGCGCGTGCCGTCGTTCGCCGTGACGATCAGCGCGATCTCGTCGTGCACGATGGCTTCCTCGTCGACGACGACGACCCCGTGTACCGCGCCAACGGCCTCGATGAGGCCGTGGAGTACGGGAATCCACGCGTCGATCGACGTGCCCTCTGGCAACAACTTCGCGCGACAGAACGCGCGCATGTCGAACGGATAGGCCGCGCCCGGGACGCGATGCCGGCCGGTCTGCAGGTACAGCCACCCATGGTTCTCGCGCTCGCGCTGGCTACAGATCGCGCCGACCTCCGCCACGTCGGCGGCCGCCAGCGCGGCCCGGACGTTGGCCCGCCCGCCGCGCGCCTTGGTGGGGCGCTCCGAGTGCATGCCGGGCACGCGACCGAGGCGCAGTTGATCGGGCACCCACGGCCACCTCTGATCGACGAACAGATCGGCAACCTGGTCAATGTGTGCGTCGAGCGGCGCCTCGAACACGCAGTGAAGACCGACGGCGCGCATCAATCCCCCTCGCTCGACACGTCGGGCGCGATGGGCTCGAGGCGCTCACCGAGCTCGTCGCCAAAGCTCGGACAAAAGCCGCAGGTCACCAGCTCGGTGCGGAGCTCGAGACGACCACCGCGCTCGCACTCCTTCACGTTGGGATACGTACTGAACAAGGCAGCCTTGTCCTTGGCATACCAGTTCTCGAGACCCTGACGGTACTCGACGAGCTGAGTGTTGCCCTTCGGACTTAGCCGTGTCGGACACCGTCGGCGACGCGTACGACGACGCGATGTGCGAGAGCTTCTTCGGCACGCTCGAGTGCGAGCTGCTCGCCCGTCGCCGCTTCCGCTCGCAGGCCGAGGCGCGCATGGCCGTCTTCGACGACCTCGAAGGCTTCTACAACCCGCATCGTCGGCACTCGGCGCTCGACTACAAGTCACCCATCGAGTACGAGAGGTCTCACGCACTCGCTGCGTAAACGAAAGCCCCGAACCGCCCACGGAACCGGGGCAACTTTAGCCCTTCGAATGGAATCAACTCCGGTTGGGTTCTCCGGGTTCTCCGACTAACGGAGTGAGCCGAGCGAGCCAACTACCAGCATCCCGCCGAGGATGGCAACCACGGTCGAGGCTGTCACCTCGCGCTTGTTCGTGACCTTCAGATAGACGATCACGCCCGTAACCAGCAGCGTTCCGCCAATCACCAACGCATGCGAGACTTCTTTGATTGGCCAGGCAAACTGG
>JAYUYE010001264.1:0-2368 GCA_043752985.1 Myxococcales bacterium | reverse complement strand
CCATGCTTCGCGATCGCCGGCGCGCCGATCAACGTGATGCTGTGCGCGGCACGATCCTTGTCGAGCCCTCCGTTCTGCCGATCTCGATCGGACTCGATCACGAGCGCCGTGAGCTCCTCGATCAACAGCGTCGCGATCGGCGCGTCGGCGAGCGGCACGCCGCCATCCTTGAACGCGCCCGCTGCGGGCGGCGGCATCGGCCGTGCGTATGCACGGTTCGGCGCATCCGGCCGCGTCCACACGTAGAGCGCGACCGTGGTGGTAAGCGCGAGCATCAGCATGCTCGCGCCGATCGTCGCGAGCGGCAACAGCGGCCGCCCCGGCGCCGGCAGCGTGCGATACGCGGCGGTCACGCGATCGCGGTCGCGCGGTTCGTCGAGCTCAACCTTCGCGATCGTGAGCGCTGCGATCTGCTGGATGTGGCGCACTGCCTCCACGCTCGTGGTGTCGGTGTGGGCCGCGGCGAGGTCCGTGGGGCGGGCGGCCTCCTCGTCGAACACGTCGGTCACCGCGAGCGCCGCATCGATCAGCGCTCGCTCGAGCTTGCGACGAGCCGCGCCCCGCAGGACCCAGTCGATCCGCTTCAACGCCTTGCGTGCGGCGTCGTCGTCGCCCGCATCGATCCCGACAGCGAGGGCGGCGAGCACATGGCGGCGAATCACGGAGCTGAGACAACCGCGGGACCCGCGCGGTTTCAACCGATAGGTTGCGCGTTCGAGCGCGAGTCGAGCGGATCCGATGCCCGACGAGCCACCGCACTGCCCGGGGAACGCAGGGTCGCGCGACCGGCAGGGCGAGGTACGATGTGGGGGATGTTGCGAGACCACGATCCCGACGACGCTCCACCTGCCGATGCCGGGGTGTTCGGCTTTGACTTCTCGGTGGAAGAATCCCAGCTCGTACTGCTCCCCGTGCCGTGGGACGTCACGACGTCGTACCGGGCCGGCACCGCGAATGGTCCCGAAGCCATCCTCAAGGCGAGTCATCAGCTCGATCTGTGGGACGTCGACCTCGGCGAGGTCTGGCGCGGTGGCATCACGATGGTGCAGGCGCCGGAGTGGGTTCGCGAGGCCAACCGCACCCTGCGCGTCGATGCGGAGCGGGTGATCGCCGTCGGCGGAAACCTCGAGGGCAAGCCCGAGCTGGTCGCGTCACTCGGGCGCGTCAACGACGGCGGTGCTCGCCTCAACGAGTGGGTGTACGACACCGCGGGTCAGCACCTCGGGGCTGGCAAGCTGGTCGGAATCGTCGGCGGTGATCACTCGGTGCCGTTCGGTGCGATCAAGCGCGCCGCCGAGCACCACGGAGAAATCGGGATCCTGCACATCGATGCGCATGCCGACCTGCGTCATGCGTACGAGGGCTTCGCGTGGTCGCACGCGTCGATCATGCGCAACGTGATCGATCGCGTTCCCCAGGTGAAGCGCCTGGTCCAGGTCGGCATTCGAGACGTCTCACGAGGAGAGATCGACTTCGTCGCAACGACCGCGAACCGGATCTCGGTGCACTTCGATCAGCGGATCCAGGAGCGCCGGCTCGACGGTGAGACCTGGTCAGCGATCGCGACCAGCATCATCGAGGAGCTACCTCCCAAGATCTGGATCTCGTTCGACATCGACGGCCTCGACCCGCGGCTGTGCCCGAACACCGGTACTCCGGTACCCGGCGGCCTGGGCTTCCCCGAAGCACTGGCTCTCATCAAGCGCGCCGCGCAGCACAGCCAGATCATTGGCTTCGACCTCACCGAGGTCGCGCCTGGCCCCAACGGTGACGAGTGGGACGGCAACGTCGGCGCACGAATTCTCTACAAGCTCTGCGGGTGGGCTCTCCAGACCCGCGCTGCCGCTCGCTGACGTCAGCGCACAGGGCGTCTTGCCCACGAGAGCACCCGCGCTCTCCGGACCTGACCGAGTCGCGGTCAGGTGCTCACTGGGCCGCGCACTCTACGCACTGCGGCGTGGTCCTGTGATTGCAACTCAGATTCATCCGGAGGGCACCCATCACATGACGACTGTCACCAAGCGATGGCCACGGGGGACGGGACAATGGAGCCGTGCACGAATTCTGGTCGTGTCCGCTGATCCGACAGTTCGAGATCAGCTGGTGACAAGCTGGGAGATCGACCACGAGGTCATCGTCGCGTGCTGCCCACTCGACGTGATTCGTCTGATCGAAGCGGAAGGCAAGACCATCTCGACGGTCGTTCTTGCCGACTGTATCGGCTCCGTCGCGTGCTCCGAGCTCGCGGAGTTCCTCTCCGAGACCTATCCGTTCATCCGCGTGCTGGTCACGTCCAAGCGTTCGGAGGCAGATCGATCGCAGCAGGTCGACCACGCCGCGCTGCAATGAATGCCTGTGCAAATGACAC
>JAYUYE010001263.1:0-2368 GCA_043752985.1 Myxococcales bacterium | reverse complement strand
TGTTCGTCAACGGTCGCTACAACTGGCTCGACAATCAGTGGGCCTGGCAGGACGGCTACTGGGAGGTCGAGCGCCCGGACCACGTCTACGTCCAGGGCTACTGGAACAACAACCGCTGGTCCGACGGTCGCTGGGAGCCCCAGCGCGCGGGCTACGTCTACACCGGCGGCTACTGGGATCGCGGTCAGCGCGGTCATCGCTGGGTGCAGGGCACGTGGGAGCCGCAGCGCCAAGACTCTGTCTACGTGCGCGGCACGTGGTCAAACAACGGCGGCGTCCGCACGTACAACCGCGGCCGCTGGGACAACCGCGCGCGCGTCAACACCGGCGGCGGAAGCGTCATCCGGGACCACCGTCGACGCCGCTAGATCGTGATCTTCGGCGTCACGAACCCCGCGCGGCAGCAGCCGATCCGGAGGTCGAGGGTGCCGGTGCCACGGACGAGGTAGGTCGCCCACGCGGCGTGCGTGCTGCCGCGGGTGCCGGGATAGGCGGGCAGGTTCTGCCCCGTGTGCAGGCCATGGCCCCAGCCGTCGAGGTGGCCGAGGATCTGGTGACTCGATCCGCGATCGACGAGCTCGCAGCGCTCGGTCTTCGCTGTCGCGTAGAGCGGCTCGTTGAACTCGAGCTTCTTCGCCGACGGTAGGCCGTACGTTCCGAGGTAGCCGTCGTTGATCACCTCGACCTCGACGCGCGTCAGCTCGCCGGGCAGGGCGTGGCGCTCGATCCGACCGACGCGGAGGTGCGGCGCCATGGCCGCGACGCGAAGGAACGCCTGCGACTGCGACGCGCACATCGCTGGCAGCTCGTGCAGCGGTGGATTCCAGATCCCGACGCGTGGATCGATGCCGCCAATCTCGACCTTGCCGAGCTGCGGATGATCGAACGGTCGCCACGGCGGAAACGATCGGCCGTCGTTCTCGTCGCGATCCCACCACGCGAGCTTGATCAGATCTCTGCGCGTGACGCGCTCGTAGTACTGCGCGAACTTCGGCGGGCGCTCCATCCCGAGCCGCTTGAACAGATCCCACAGCTCGACCACATAGCCGAGGGCGCCGCGCTGGTTGTACGCGTAGTCGGTGAGATCTCCGCGCAGTGGCTTGTCGGGCTCGTAGAGGAACTCGTCGTGGCCCGACACGGTTGGATAACCGGTGTGCTCGGTCATCCACGCCTCGACCTGGCGGAACACGGCCAGGTCTTCCTGATCCATCTTCGCGTCGGGTGCGTGCCCGAGTGGACGGATCAGCACGCCACCGAACGTATGGAAGTCGAGCCACGCGAAGATGTTCGGATGCTTCGTCGCGAACTCGACGACGCCACGCGCTTCGGGCTCGCTCGCCGGGAACGCACCCGCACCGATCGATTCGTGGGATGGCGCCCATGACCACGGGAAGTTGCGGTTGAGATCGACCGGGTTGTCGCCGAGGAAGAACGGCGACGGGATCTTCCTGCCGTCGAAGTGCTCGATCGTACCTTCCGGGTACAGCTTGTAGAACGGGCCCTCGTCCTCGATCGTCCGCTCGACCAGGAGGCCCGGAAACTCCGGTGCCTCGACGAGCTCGCCGCCGGGATCCTTGACGCGCATCGACAGCGCGATGCCGTCGCCATCGATGTCGCCGACGAGCCAGCGTGGACGGCCGCGCTCGACGCGCTCGTCGCGCGGAACGCTGCGCAGCGAGCGTCCGCTCGTCAGGACATGCTCGGCGCCATCGGGGGAGACCCGTGGCACGACGTAGAACAAGATGTCGCGCAGCCGGGCCGTGATCGGATCCGGCACATCGAGGAGGTCCGGCTCGAGGTGGAGCCGGAGCGCGTCCTCGGCGATCGCGAGGGCGCAGCTCGAGCCCGCGAGCTCGGCAGCGTGCAAGTTGCCGTCGACCCACACGGCGGGGCGGATCCGGGTCGGCTCGGGGCCTACCGTGAGCAACCACACGTCCCGGCCTTCGGGAGTCCGGGCGATCGAGGTCAAGGTGCAGAGCTCGGGGTACGCCGCTACCCACGCGCGAAGCTGGGCGGTCAGGCGCTCGTGATCGAGGTATGCGCGGCGAAATCCCAGGGATACGGCGGCCAGGGCAGGTGGCATCGGTGACGGACGTTACACCGTGAACAAACGAGCTGCTGGCGGCGTCCTGATCTCAATCCATACTGGGAGACCACCCATGCTGACCTTCGACAGCCTTCCGCAAGCTCGCGTCGTCCGCACGAAGGGCCAGCTCGTGGCTCCGCCGCCGCGGCCGCCCGAGCCGCGGACCAAGCTCGTCGAGGGGCTGTACAACGCGGCCGCCGTCGCGATCGGCTTGTGGCCGCTGACCGCGGTGATGGTGCTCGGCTTCGCGATGCTCGCGCTCGCCGGTCTCTACAGCTCGCC
>JAYUYE010001262.1:0-13609 GCA_043752985.1 Myxococcales bacterium | reverse complement strand
GGAGCCGGCGTGCGGCACGAGCGTTGCTCATTGCGTCCCGAGACAGTTGCCGTTCGAGGCAAGGAGCAACCATGAGCGCCGCAGCGACCCGGAGCAAGAAGCGAGCAACAAGGCATTGGGGATTGGCGGCGGTCGCGAGCGTCTTCGCACTCGCTGTGGCCTTCGGTTTCCCGCCAGACAGCAACATCCAAGTTCTTCTCTCGATCATGGTGCTCGCGATCGTTGTCGTCCTCACGTCGAGTCTGTGGCGTCTCGGTCGACGACAGCGCAGCGAGCGACAGCTCGGGGGGCTTGGAGGTACGGCCCCCGCAGAGAGGCGTCTGGCAGAGAGCGGCCCCTCGCGGACGAACGCGATCTTCGTGCCATGCTCGCTACGCCATTTCACCAGCGTGACGATGCGGCTACGCAACGCCGTGATCGGATCCGGACACAGAATTCGCCGCAGGTCGATGAGCTCGCGGCATCGATGAGCTCGCGGTGAGGTGCTGAGCAGGACTCCAGTGGCAATCTGCAACACGTTGCGGAATGCCGCAGGCTGCTTCGCGCGTCGTGACGGTTCGGGTTTCGGTCGGGGGCGGCACGACCGTTGCTCCGTACGCACCGGACGCCCAAGGCGTCAGAAGGAGAGCTCGATGAGAACCGAAACAGGCATCTTGGAAAGTCGCTCACGGCGTGGCGAGATCGAAGCGGCGGCGCGCCCGTCACGTGTCCTCCTCGCCGAGGATGACAACGCCTTTCGACACCTCATCGCAGGGGTCCTCCGCCGCAGTGGCTTCGAGGTCGTCGAAGCGCGAAACGGTCTGGAGTTCATGGAAACGCTCGTACCGATCGTCCCGGGCCCGGCGGATGGCATGTTCATCGATCTCATCATCAGTGACGTCCGCATGCCGTGCATGACGGGTCTTGACGTCCTGGACATACTGCGCCGTGCAAACTACTCTACGCCGGTCATCCTCATCACGGCGTTCGGTGACGACTCCACGCGCTCCGAGGCGACGCGGCTAGGAGTGCGGGCGATGTTCGACAAGCCATTCGACGTCAGCAGCCTTCGGACGATGGCGTTTCACCTCACGGGGAACTAGCGTCGCGTCAGAGAATCGTCGAGTCGACGACGCGCGGTCGTGTCGGCTGCTGAGCCGGTATTCATGTAGCTCGGCCAGCCAGTCGGCGCGACTCGTCGACGGTGGACACCAATCAAGCCCCCGCAACCATGGCTGCGACTGCCACGCCGGCCAGCGCGATGATGGGCACGATCAGCGATCCAAGCACGATGTGGACATCCTCGCCGTTCGAAGCACGCGGCGGAGGCGCGCGCCGCCGCCCGCGCCTGACGTGACCTGCCTGCACTTCGATGGCGGTTCGCAGGATCATGCGGGGGGCTCCGCCGTGGCGCGCGTGCTCACCAGTGACGCGATCACCCCGGTTGCGAGGATCGCGGCAATCACACCCAGCGTGTAGTAGTTGAAGTGCTCGCCGAGCCACGCCTTGAGATACGTGTGCGTCATCATCTTGACTCCGATCACGACGAGCACGATCGACAGCGAGACCTTGAGGTAATGGAACCGATCGATCATGCCCGCGAGCGCGAAGTACAGGCTGCGCAGGCCGAGGATGGCGAACACATTGCTCGTGAACACGATGAACGGGTCGGTCGTGATCGCGAAGATCGCGGGGATCGAGTCGACCGCGAAGATCACGTCCGTGAACTCGACGAGGATCAGCGCGAGGAACAGCGGGGTGATCAGCAGCGCGCCGCGCTTGGCCTTGTCGACCACGCGGTCGATCTCGACCGGCGCACCCGGAGTGGCAGGTGCATGGCTCGTGATCGAGCCGGCACGGACCACGAAGCGCTCGCCGTGATAACGCTCGGTCACCGAGAACAGCCGGCGTGCGGCCCGCACGAAAATATTGCGATCGAAGTCGACGGCGCCGCTCGGAACCAGCAGCATCTTGACCCCGGTGAGAATCAGGAAGCCGCCAAAGACGTAGATGATCCAGCTAAACTTCGTGATCAGGACGGCGCCGACCCCGATCATCACGCCGCGCAGGATCAGCGCACCCACGATTCCCCAGAACAGCACCCGATGCTGATACATCGCGGGAACACCGAGGAATCCGAAGATCATTGCGATCACGAAGATGTTGTCGACGGCGAGGGACTTCTCGACCACGTAACCGGTGAGGTACTTGATCGCTGCCGAGCCGCCATCGTTGTAGATCACCTGACCCTCACCCCTCGCTGGGGCCGCGGTCATCGCGTCGACGGTGGTGCCGAGGCCGAACCACTGGTGCTCGTAGCCAAAGTAGATGAACACGGTGAAGAGCAAGCCCAGGCTGATCCACACGCCAGACCAGGCGAGGGACTCCTTCACGCGTACGACGTGCGCGGTGCGATGGAACACACCGAGGTCGAGCGCGAGCAGGCCCAGGATGAACAGCACAAAGCCGGCGTAGAGAAGCTCCATTTACAACGACCTCGTGGTGCTGTTGACGATCGGGTTCTTGAACGTGGACGAGTGAAGCAACGCGTTCAGCTTGCTTGCATCGGGGCGAAGGCCCGGCGGCGCGCGAGCGACCGTACGACCGCGCGCTCCGCGCGCTCGGCTGCGAGCGAGAAGGTGGACAAGATGTCGGTGCCAACCTGCTCGATCACGATCGAGGAGAGTGCAGCACCGCGGACCCGGATCCGCAAGAGCTTGTCCGCGCCGCCCCTGGGGCCGTTGGTATCGACGATCGTGACCTCGACCGCGCGGATCGAGATGGCCAGCCGTCCCAGCGCGAACGTCAGGCGGCGGTGCAGCTGATCGCGAAGCGCGGGGCTGAGCT
Source organism: Myxococcales bacterium (assembly GCA_043752985.1). Classification (GTDB taxonomy): domain Bacteria; phylum Myxococcota_A; class Polyangia; order Haliangiales; family Haliangiaceae; genus JABFXX01. Next base: position 10,783 of record JAYUYE010001262.1, on the reverse strand, counting down.
CGAAGTGACGGGTGCGGATCGTGATGGCCAAGGCATGCTGCATGCTCCCTTGGTAAGGCGTCGCAGGGCTCCGGTCCTTCCAGAGTTTTGGCACCAGCATTACCGTTTTGCGGGAACGTTCCACCCGACATGTTGAACGGACCAACGTCTCCGTTAGGGTTTTTCGAATTGTCCACAGGGTCGGGCGTTCGCATGGTTTAGGGGCTGAACCGCCCACTCGACCTTCAACGGAGCCTCATGATTTCCTGTGGAACCGACTTCTCCGACCATGCGAACCAGGCCGCCGCAGCTGCGGGTGCACTCGCCAAGAAGCTCCATCTACCGCTCACGCTGGTCCACGTGGTCGAAGAGCACCGGACCGAGCTGGAGGTGAGTCCTCGCGATCCAGTACACGCGCCGGTTCGCGCCAAGCTTCACGACGCAGCCAAGCACCTTCGCGACACGTATCAGATCGAGGTCAACGCCGTCGCGGTATTCGGCGTCGCCACTGCAGAGCGACTCGTCGAGATCGCCGTTCAGGTCGGCGCGAACCTTCTGGTCGTCGGCGGTCTGGGACAGGACCGGCGACAGAGTCATCTCGGCGGCGCGGCCGATCGTGTGGCGCAGACGTCGCCGGTGCCCGTGCTCGTCGTCCGTGACGCCACGAGGTTGGTTGCGTGGACTCGCGGCGAGTTGACGCTGCAAGTCATGGTGGGCGTCGAACCCAGCGATACGTCGCGGGCGGCGCTCCGGTGGGCGGTCGGCCTGCGCCGGATCGGTCCGTGCGATCTGCAGGTGACGCAGGTCGCCTGGCCCGCGACACAGCACGGCCGTCTGGGCGTTCCACCTCCAGTTCCGCTCGATCACTTGCATCCCGAAGTCGAGCAGATCATGCGGCGAGACCTCGAGGCCTGGGCCGGCGAGATCTCCGGAACCGGCGAGACGTCTTTCATCGTCCGCTCCGGGTGGGGCCGCGTCGCCAGCCACCTGGGACTGCTGGCGATCGAGGCGCACACGGACCTGATCGTCATCGGGACGCACCAGCGAGCCGGCGTTGCGCGCCGGTGGCACGGCTCGGTATCGCGTGGGGTCCTTGTCGATCACGCGGTCGACAGCGCGTCGGTGACCGTCGCATGTATCGCACCTGGCCCGGAGGAGGAGGCTGTCGCGCTACCCACCTTGCATCGGATCCTCGTGCCCACCGACTTCTCGCCGCTCGCGAACCGCGCGATCCGCCGTGGCTTTGGTCTGGTTGGACGAGGCGGCGAGGTCCATCTGCTTCATGTCGCCACCGAGGCCGCGTCGGACGGACGGCTCGAAGACCGGCTGCGCGCCCTCGTGCCTCCGGGCGCGGCCGAGCGAAACATCGATACGACCTTCGAGGTCGTGATCGCCGACGATGCGGGTGTCGCGATCGCGCAGGCCGCGGCTCGGTTCGGTGCGGATGCGATCTGCATGTCGACCCACGGTCGCTCGGGCGTGGTCCGGCTCGTGATGGGATCGCAGGCTGGCGAGGTGATTCGCCGGAGCCGGGTCCCCGTCATGTTGGTGCCTGCCGACGAGTGACTCAGCCCACGAGTGATCGGACCTCTCCGCGGAAGCTGTGGAGTCCAGGCCGGCACTGGACCCACCGAATGCGACGCCGGCAATGGATGCGCGCGCGGGCCGAGCTACGCAAGCGTTGCGCAGATTTCGGCGAACCGCGCCGTCTGTTGACGATCGCAGGCTGCAGAGGGATTCACGCGCTCGCCGAGCGAATCGTGAGTACCGGACACGGTGCGGAGCGCACGACGGACTCGGCGACGCTTCCAAGCAACAACCGGCGGTGCGGGTGGGGGCCGGATGGGTCTCTCTCAGGGCATGGCGAATGCATCGGACCCGTCGCATGTTGATGCCCGCCGTCGAGAGGTACATGACTCGCGAACCGTTCTCTGTCTGCTCGACGGACAACCTCGAACAAGCCAGAGTCCTCATGCGGAATCATTCGATCCGCCACCTACCCGTCATCGATGACGGCCGGCTGGTGGGATTGATCTCCGACCGCGATCTCCAGGTCGTGCAGGCGGTGCCCGGCGTCGACCTCGCCCTCTTCGAGGTGTCGCGCGTGATGGCTCCACCCATCGTGGTCTGGAGCGAGACACCGATCGACGAGGTCTCGTCGATGATGGCAGACAGGAAGAGCTACTGTGTCGTCGTCAAGGGAGGCCATGGCATCGAAGGCATCTTCACGGCGACGGATGCGCTCCAGGCGCTCTCCGAACTTGTCCGTCGCGCCACCTCCTGATCATGGGTCCTGTCGTCTTCGCGTGACGTGGCACGAGGGCTGCTTCTCCGGGAAGCATGAAGCTTCGAGAAATGATGAAGACGGAACTGATCACGACGACCGAGCTCGCGCATCTGGGTGTCGCGTACAGCCTGATGCGCGATCACGAGATCAGGCACCTGCCGGTTCTTCGAGATGGCCGGCTGTGCGGCCTCCTCTCCGAGCGCGATATTCTCGGATATCGGGCGCGAGCCGAGGCCGACGAGGATTGGTGGCGGGACCTGGTGAAGGACGCGATGTCGTCGCCGCCGCAGACGGCGGGGCCCGACGACTCTGTTACCGAGGCTGCCGGCCGACTCGCCGCCGCTCGCATCGGCGCGTTGCCGATCGTCGACTGCGGACACTTGATTGGCCTCGTGACAACGACCGACGTCCTCGAGGCGGAAGTGCGACGGGCGATGGGCTCGCGGAACGACACGAGTCATGCCGTGGTGGTGACGACGGGTTCTGGGCAAGATCCTCGTCGGGCATCCTGAAGTGCGCGTAGGGTCATCCTTCGACGACGACCGCGGACCCGCACCGAGATGGCCGTCGCCCGGGCTCGCCATCCGCGCGGTCCTCGGCGAGCTCAGGGTCGAAGCTCGATGAGCTCCAAGGAACCAGGAGAGGCGTAGCGAATCGGGACGAGAGAGTAGCCGATACCGGCGGTGACGATGACCTCGGTTGTTCCGAGCCTGTATCGACCGTCGATGAATCTCGTCTCGAGGCGAGCCAGCGACACGTGCACGACCCCGACGACCGGGTTGATCTGGCCGCCGTGGGTGTGCGCGCCGAGAACAAGATCGACCCGATTCTTGAGAAGGGCTGCGAGCGGACGGTCGAGCTGGTGCGTGACGACGATGGAGTAGTCGGCTCCCTCGAGCGCAGCGAGCAGCGTCTCGATCACCTCGGCGCCAGCGCGACTGATGTAGTTGTAGCCGAGAAACGCCACGCCGATACGTTTGCCCTCGTGCTCGAACCATCGCACCTGGTTATCGATCATGTCGACTCCCTGCTTTGCGAGTGCGGCTTCGACTTCGGCCACGCTGCGATCGCGATCGACATATGCGAAGTGCTCGTGGTCACCGCGCACCGAGAACGTCCCCAGTCGACTTCGAAGTGCACCCGCTGACCTTGCGGCAGCAGCGATATCGTCCGGCCCGCTATTGATCCAGTCCCCGCCAGAGAGCACGACGTCAGGCATGCTGTCGTTCACCGCGCTGATCACGCGGCGCGTGACTTCAGGGTTCGTATGAGCGTCCTCCTGCAAGTCCGCAAGGAACGCGATACGAAACGGCGCGCCGCTCCCCGTGCCGACGACGTGGCGACGGATGCGCACGACATCGCGCTCGGCGATCACGCGCACGGGGATGTAGATCGCGAAGGCCCCGATCACCATGAGGACGGCGATCGCTCGCCACCGGTTCGTCCTGGCCACCGCTCGCCGCCCCCGGAGCGCGGCGTAGACCACCTCGAGTACAAGTAGCCACGGAAGGGATTGGAGCACTACCAGCACGGCCCAGATGAACGGGACGCCGAGAAGCCACGCCGCGAAGACACCGTTGAACCGTGGGATGGTCTCGCGGCCGAGGGCGAGGCTCACCGAGATCGAGACGATCGCGATCAGCGGAAAGCCGAACAGAAGCCAGACGATCAGCCAGCGCACTGCTCGCACCACGCGGGTGCCGACGCCGAGCTCGGCGAGTGCGCCGGAGATGCGGCGGCGCACGTAGATGCCCGCAGCGATGATCACGGCGAGCCCGGCGGCGACGAGCGCGAACCACATGCCAGCGCACTCTAGCGCTGACGCCAGGGTGCCGCCATTGCCGGGTATCCGTGGTCTCGGCGTGGTCGACGGCTGCGAACGAGTATAGCGTCGCGATACCCGATGCGCGCCGAACGAACATCACGCGTGACCGACTCGGTTACAGGCGAGAGCCTGGGCACGTGCCCTGCATGCGTAATGAAACAACGAGCAGGGCGTCATCAGGTTGGAGGTTCCAGATGAGCGAGCGCACTCACCCGCACGAGCATCACCGTGCCGATGGGAATTCAGCTGCCACGGCGCCCGGGTTCAAAGACCTGGTGTGCGGGATGACGGTCAAGCCGACCACTGCACATCACACCGTCCACGAGGGTCAGAAGATCTTGTTCTGCAGTGCGCGGTGCAAGGAGCGATTCCTGGCGGAACCTGCGAAGTATCTCGGCTCGCCGACCGCGCCAGCGGTGGCCGCAGAGCGCGATCCGGTGTGCGGAATGACGGTCAAGCCGACGACGGCTCATCGACACACGCACGAGGGTCACGAGGTCCTGTTCTGCAGCGCGAAGTGTAAAGACAAGTTCATCGCAGACCCGAGCAAGTACGACGGAAAGACGACCGGCGCACCGTCGCTGCCCGCCGTGGCTCCAGTCCCAGCGGGGACCGAGTACACGTGCCCCATGCACCCGGACATCGTGCGCACCGCACCGGGCAGCTGCCCGATCTGCGGCATGGCGCTCGAGCCCAGAATGCCGACGCTCACGGACGGACCTGATCCCGAGCTGCAGGACATGACACGGCGGTTCGTGCTCTCTGCCGTGTTCACGCTTCCGCTGTTCCTGATCGTCATGACGGACATGATCGGTGTGTCGTTCCTGAGCGCACGAACACGCGTGTGGGTCGAGCTCGCGCTCGCGACGCCCGTGTGTCTCTGGTCAGCGTGGCCGTTCTACGTGCGCTTCGCGCAGTCCCTGCGCAATCGCCACCTCAACATGTTCACGCTGATCGGCCTCGGTGTCGGCGTCGCCTTCTCGTACAGCATCATTGCCGCACTGTTCCCGGAGCTCTTCCCGGCTTCGTTCCGCCATCACGATGGAACGGTCGGGACGTACTTCGAGGCAGCTGGAGTGATCGTCACATTGATCCTCCTTGGTCAGGTGCTGGAGCTCCGCGCGCGAAGTCAGACGGGTGCAGCGATCCGAAAGCTACTCGGCATGGCGGCGACGTCAGCGCGTCAGCTCGCGGCGGATGGCACCGAGAAGGATGTGCCGCTCGACGCCGTGCAGGTCGGCGATCGGCTGCGTGTGCGTCCCGGGGAAAAGGTGCCAGTCGACGGTGTGGTGCTCGAAGGCACGTCGTCGATCGACGAATCCATGGTCACCGGCGAGCCGATTCCGGTCGAGAAAGGATCCGGCGATCATGTGATCGGCGCGACGATCAACGGTACAGGCGCGCTGGTGATCCGCGCGGACAAGGTCGGCGCCGATACGTTGCTCTCGCGGATCGTGGCGATGGTCGCTGATGCGCAGCGCAGTCGTGCACCGATCCAGAAGCTCGCCGACTTGGTTGCCGGTTGGTTCGTCCCGATCGTGATTGCTGTGGCGATCGCGACGTTTGCGGTGTGGGCCACGGTCGGTACAGAGCCGCGGATGGCGCATGCGGTCATCAACGCGGTGGCAGTCCTGATCATCGCGTGCCCATGTGCACTCGGGCTCGCCACGCCGATGTCGATCATGGTTGCGACCGGCCGCGGCGCATCGATGGGTGTCTTGTTCCGCAATGCCGAGGCGATCGAGGTCTTGCGCAAGGTCGACACGCTCGTGATCGACAAGACGGGAACCCTCACGGAAGGCAAGCCGCGGCTCGTCTCCGTGGTCCCGGTCGGAGGCGTCGACGAGAAAACACTGCTGCGGCTCACAGCTACACTCGAGCGTGCGAGCGAGCACCCGCTGGCTGCCGCCATTGTTTCTGGCGCCAGCGATCGCAAGATCGAGCTCGCTGACGTCATCGACTTCGCGTCCGTGACGGGCAAGGGCGTGCAGGGCGTCGTCGATGGGAAGAAGGTCGCCCTTGGCAACCGGGCGATGATGGAGGTCGCCGGGATCGATCCGACGAGCATCGTCGAACAAGCCGAAACCTTGCGGGCAGAAGGTCAGACCGTGATGTTCGTTGCGGTCGACGGCGCACTCGCCGGACTGGTCGGTGTCGCTGACCCGATCAAGGAGACCACGGCCGAAGCAATTCGCGCTCTTCGCGCCGAGGGCCTGCGCATCGTGATGATGACGGGCGACAGCAAGACCACCGCCCAGGCGGTCGCGAACAAGCTCGGACTCGACGATGTGATCGCGGAGGTGCTTCCCGATCAGAAGGCAGCGCACGTGAAGCGCCTGCAGGGGGAGGGCCGCACCGTTGCGATGGCGGGCGATGGGATCAACGATGCACCTGCGCTCGCGCTCGCGCATGTGGGGATCGCGATGGGAACCGGTACGGACGTGGCGATGGAGAGCGCCGCGGTGACGTTGGTCAAGGGCGACCTCCGCGGCATCGTGCGCGCGCGTCAGCTGTCGCGGCAGACGATGGCGAACATCAAGCAAAATCTGTTCTTCGCGTTCGTCTACAACCTCGCCGGCGTGCCGATCGCCGCCGGAGTCCTCTATCCCCTCACCGGGTGGTTGATGTCGCCCATGTTGGCTGCGCTCGCGATGAGCCTCAGCTCCGTGTCCGTTATCGGCAATGCACTTCGTCTTCGCCACAGTGAGATCGGATGACGGCGGAGCCCGAGCGCGGCTACCTCGATGCGGGTTCTGTCGCGGCCATTCAGGATGATCGAGCTGCTGGGGATCGAGTGTGAGCCCGCCTGTCACCTGTAACCGCAGACGTCACAGATCGAGCACGTAGGTACGCGCAGTTGTTGGGCGTGTTGCGCGTCCCCGTTGGTCCCGGGCTTGCGCTAAACAGTAGCCATGTCCTTCCCTAGCGTTCGTTCGATCGTTGCCTCCCTCCTGATCTCGGCCTCGGTGGTTGCCTGCGGCGGTGGTTCCTCGTCCGCCCCCGCGACCGCGCGCGAGACGAAGCCGGTGGCCACACCGGATCCATCCTGCCCGGTGACGGTTGCGGGGACTTCGGTCAACGTCGAGGACACCGATGCCGGTGCAGCGCTCGTGTTCATCACGACGGGCGACGTCGCCGAGGTGCGCAAGCGCGTGCGCACGTTGGCGCAGATGCACAACGATCATCATGAATCGATGGGCCCGCTGCCTGACGGGACCGGTGGCGGCGGCGGCCACGAAGGTCACGACATGAGCAAGATGGGCAGCGGCGCCACCGGCCATGAAGGTCATGACATGAGCAAGATGGGCGAGCATGCCGGCCATGCGGGCGGAATGATCAGCGTGCACTCGAAGGCGACCGCCGCGGACGTGCCGGGCGGCGCAAAGGTCGTGTTCATGGCGAACGGCGGCGACGTTGGTAAGCTGCAGACAGAGTTACGGATGCATGCGCAGCACTTCGCGAGCGGAAGCTGTGAGATGGGGAACCACTGATGCGCGCGGTCTTGTTCGCGGCGTCGCTGGCCGCCGGTTGTGCCCCACACATCGCACCACTCGCTGCGGATCATCCGGCGAATCCAGACGCGGAGCCCGGCCGACTCGCAGGAGCTCCATCGGCATTGCGTCCTGGAGTCGCCCAGCTCGAGGAGCCGACACCACGATCCACTGCGTCGCAGGACCACCGTGCTCCACCCGCGACGCCGGCCGAAACCACGGACGCGACGCGGGACCCGACGCCGGCACCTTCCGCTGGAGCTCATCAGCACGGCGCCGAGACGACCGCGCCACCGGTCAAGAAACCGGCGACAACGAAGCAACCGGCCGCGAAGAAACCTGCGTCAGACAAGCCGGCATCGATGAAGGGGTCCCCCGAGAAGCCGGCCTCCACGAAGCCGGCGCCACAGCCATCGGGGCACGAAGGTCATCACTGAGATGAAGACCGCCCTTCTCTCCTTGGTCCTCGCGTTCGGCGGCTGCGTTCCGTCGCGCACGACGGTGTTCCATCCCGTCGATCTCGAGATCGAACGCCGGCTCGGTATCGACGTCACGTGGGGAACCGAGCGGGTGCCCGCAGCGATCGAGCAGCTCCTGAGATCACCGCTCGATCGCGAGGCCGCTGTGCGAATCGCGCTCGCCAAGAACCGTCGCCTGCAGGCGCAGTACGACCAGCTAGGGATCGCGGCGAGTGACATCGCAGCTGCGACCGTGCTCGCGCCACTGAAGGTCGACCTCCAGTACAAGGTCGCTCTCGACGGCGGCGGCGGCAGCGAACTCGAGGTCGAAGCCATTCAGGACATCCTCGATCTCCTGCAGCTGCCGCAACGTCGAGGTGCAGCGCGCGCAGATCTCGATGCGGCTCGTTCGCGTGCCGTGGCAGCGACGGTCGAGCTCGTCGCGAACGTCGAGCGAGCGTACGTGGACATGGTCGCCGCGCAGCAACAGCTCGAGCTCCGGCAATCCGCGTTCGACGCTGCGAGTGCCTCGGCGGATATCACCGAGCGCATGCATGCGGCTGGCAATGCACCCGACCTCGCTCTCGCCCGCGAGCGCGATCGCCGCGAGCAGACCCGGATCGATGTCGCGAGATCGCAGCTCGACGTCGAGGAAGCGCGCGAGGCGATGAACGAGGTGCTGGGACTCTCGGGGAAGGACACGATGTGGACCGTCGCGACGCGGCTTCCCGAAATCCCCCAGGCCGTCCCGCGGCTCGACACGATCGAACATGACGCGGTCGCCGCGAGCCTCGACCTCGCTGCGATCCGAGCGGAGACCGAGGCTGCCGCCGGTCGCCTCGGGATCGCGCGAGTCCGGTCGGTTCTCCCCGAGCTCGGCATTGGTGTCGCGGCATCGCGCAAGGACGGTGAATGGGAGGCAGGCCCGGCGCTCAGCTTCGGACTGCCGATCTTCAACCAGCAGCAGGGTCCTCGCGCGCGGGCGAACGCCCAGCTCCGCAGGTCGCGCAACGAGGCGAGCGCAACGGCGACCGAGCTCCGTGCACAGGCGCGAGCGACCCGGCAGCGCGTGCTTGCAGCTCACGCCGAGGTTCGGCATCTGCGGGACGTCGTGATGCCGCTGCGGCAGCGGATCGTTGACGAGACGCTGAAGCAGTACAACGCGATGAACGCGTCGACGTTCGAGCTGCTCTCCGCGCAGCGCGACCTCGTCGAGGGTGGACGGCAATACATCGACGCCTTACGGCGGTTCTGGCGCGCGTCCGCGGATGCACGCGCGCTCGTACGCGGCGCGATGCCACGGGGCGGTTCCGAGGATCGCGCACCCACTTCTTCAAACACCAACCCCAGCGAGGGTCACTGAGTCATGATGAATCGCCGAAATCTACTGGGTGCCGGTGTCGCCGCAAGCGCGGCAATCCTTGCCCGCGCGAAGCTCGCTGCCGCACAAGCACCGGGTGGTCATGCCGGCCACGGCAGTGCTCACAAGGTGGCAGTGCCGCTCGGCACCGCCAAGCTGACGCAGGGCAGGGCGGTCGCGGGCGAGAACTACACGCCCGTCGTCGTCCCGAATGGCTCGACGCTTCCGTTCGAGAAGAAGGGCGGAGTCAAGGTGTTCCACCTGACCGCCGAGCCGGTCTCGCACACGATCGCGACCGGTCTCGAGATCGAGGCGTGGGGCTACAACGGCTCGACGCCCGGTCCGCTGATCGAATGCGTCGAGGGCGATACCGTCCGCATCTACGTCACGAACAAGCTGCCGGAACCGACGACCGTGCACTGGCACGGCGTGATTCTTCCGGCGGGAATGGACGGCGTCGCGGGGCTGACGCAGAAGGCGATTCCGGTCGGAAAGACCTTCAAGTACGAGTTCACGATGAGGAAGGCGGGGACGTTCATGTACCACCCGCACTTCGACGAGATGACGCAGATCGCGCTCGGCATGGTCGGGATGATCGTGGTGCATCCGAAACGTCGCGATGGCCGGCGCGTTCGCGACTACTCGCTCATGGCGCACGAGTGGATGATCCCGATCGGATCACGTCGCCCCGATCCGTTGGCGATGAGCGACTTCAACGTCCTCACCTTCAACAGCAAGGCATTCCCATCGACGGAGCCGCTCGTGGCCGAGCTCGGTGATCTCGTGCGGATCCGCCTCGGGAATCTCGGGCCGATGGACCATCACCCGATTCATCTCCACGGTTACAAGTTCGAGGTCGTCGAGACAGACGGCGGACGCATTCCCGAGAACCGTCGCTGGCCCGAGACCACGACGCTGGTTCCCGTGGGTACCGTACGTGTCATCGAGTTCATCGCGGACAACCCGGGCGACTGGGCGTTTCACTGCCACATGACGCATCACGTGATGAATCAGATGGGGCACGACGCACCGAATCTCATCGGTGCTGACACCAAGGGCGTCGATGCGCGCGTCAGCCGCGTTGTGCCGGGTTACATGACCATGGGTGCGACGGGCATGGGCGAGATGCACAAGATGGACCTGCCCGATAACTCGATCTCGATGCTCGGCGGCGATGGTCCGTTCGGGATGATCGACATGGGCGGCATGTTCACGCTCCTCAAGGTTCGCAAGCAGCTCACGGGTGACAAGGACCCGGGCTGGTATGACCACCCTGCTGGCACGGTTGCCGGCGAAGCCAGCGCCGCGGAGCTCGCACGCGACGGCATCAAGACCTGAAACGGAATACGGATGAACCAAACGATCCTTCTTGTCCTGCTTTCT
>JAYUYE010001261.1:0-2372 GCA_043752985.1 Myxococcales bacterium | reverse complement strand
CGCGAATCGCGAGGCGCTCGATCAGCGCATCGGGGATCAACCGAGCGGGTCGTAACATCTCGCGGAGCAGCGCGTCGGCGTTCGGATAGGACAGCGGTGGCAGCTCCACCGCGATCTGGTCGTTCGCAGAACCCAGGACCTCGAACAGCGGCACCGGACTGACGACGAGCCGGACCATCGAGACCTGCGATTCGATGACGAGGCGGCGCACCGACGCCGAGAACCTGTGCAGATCATCGATCGCGAGGACCGCGTGGCGCGCGGCGGCATTCACGAGCGCGTCGGCAACATCGGCCCCACCACCGAGCGCGGCGGCGAGGCGATCGTCATCGGGTCGATCGCCGGGAAACCGCCGGGAACCCGCGACCCGGATCACCTCGCGCCCGCTCGCTTCCAGCCGCTCTGTGATGGCGCGCAGGACGCGGCTCTTGCCGGACCCGGCGAGGCCGCTGATTCCGATCAACATCGACGGTGCGCTGTTCGCCGCATCGACGAGGCTGCGTACCAGGTCCTCGCGGCCGATCAATGGCGGGTCCAGCTTCGCGTCGGTCGCGTCGGTGCGATCGCGCTCGCTCTCGCGGAAAAAGCCCGGCGCGTCGTGCGCCTTGATCGCTCCGCCGGGCAGCGCTTCGGCAGCGCTCGGCGTCAAGACGATCCCGGTGAACGGCATCGCCGGGATCCAGCGCTCGGTCTGCTCGAGATCCTGGCCGTAGACCATGGCCTTGCCCTGGGCCGACCGACGCACGAGACCGGTGGTCAGGTGGATCGCCATCCGGCGCCGCTCGCCGATCAGCGGGCGGCAGAGGTCGAGGGCAACCGAGAGCGGCACATCGTGATGCTGCGTGGTGAACGCCGCAAGGATTCCGTCGCCACGCTGCCGGACCACGATCCCGTGCACGTCGGTAATTGCGCGCACGATGCTGACCGGATCGCCGTGCTCGATCCAAACGAGCGCGACCTTGCTCTGTGCACCCAGAGGCTTGGAGTCGTGTTTACCCTCTGCCTTCGGGACGACGCCGCGAAGCGTTCCGATCGAGTTGAGCGCGCCCGAGAGTGCAGCGCGCAGCTCCTCTGCGGAGGAGGGCCGCGACTCCGGCTGCTTTGCGAGGCAGGAGGTCACGATGTCATCCAGCGGCTGGGGGATCGAGCGGGTCTCGGTCACCGCCGGTGGGCGACAGACCAAGTGTTGGTACTCGATCGCGCGGCGGTCGCCGATGAACGGTGGCCGCCCCGCGAGCATCTCGAACGCAACGACGCCGAAGGAATAGATGTCCGCGCGAGGATCGACCGCCGAGCCCATCTTGATCTGTTCGGGGGCGATGTAGTGAGGCGTCCCGACGATGCTGCCGATCAGCGTGAAGCTCCGTGTTCCGGCTCGCAGCGGCTTGACCAGACCGAAGTCGAGGAGCCGGATCCCCTTGCCGCTGATCAGGATGTTCTCCGGCTTGAGGTCGCGGTGCACGAACCCCGCGGTGTGGAGTGCGGCCAGCGCGCTGGCAACTCGCGTCAAGATCGCGATGATCTCGCCGAGGCCACCGCGCCCGCCGGCCCGGGACATCCACGCGGCGAGCGTCTCGCCGGGGACGTGCTCCATGATCAGGTAGGGCCACTCGTCGACGAGCCCGTGATCGATGTACGCGGGGGTCGTGGGGGGGCCGACCACACGCAGCACCTCTGCCTCGAGCGAGAACCGGACGCGGACCTCGGGATCGCGCCAGCGCCCGAACTTCAGCACCGCCGGAGGAAAGCCCTCGCGCTGGACCTGATGGACGATCGCGCTGCCGCCACTCGCGAGCAGCGGCCCGAGCGTCCACCCGGGCGGCGCGAACACCCGCGGCGGCGCCTCGTGATCGGCCACATCGACGACGCCGGTGGGCCGCCCGTGATCGGGGCATTCACCGCTCGGCGGGAGCCGCCGCTGACAGCGCTGACACCGGGTCACGAGCCGAGGGTGCACCAGGGGTCGGATTCGCGCCAGCCGATCGAGTAACGTGAAGACGATGAGCGAGGGGAACAGGCCGGACCCTACCAAGGTGATCTCCCAGGCGCGCGAGATCCGTTTCCCACGCTATCGGCTGGTCGTGACCGAGGGACCCGATCAAGGGCGCACCCTCGAGGGTGCCGGTGAAGAGCTCGCGATCGGCACCGCCGATGCGAATGATCTCGTGTTGACCGACGCGGCGGTCTCGCGCCATCACGTCGCGATCGCGCCGACCGCGCGGGGCCAGCTGCTGCGTGATCTGGGGAGCACGAACGGCACGATGATCAACGGGGTCACGGTCGAGCGCGCATATCTCTCGCCGAGTGCGGTGATCGCGCTGGGAAGCACGCGGCTGAGGTTCGAGGCAGTGGTCGGTGATGCGCGCGCTGCG
>JAYUYE010001260.1:0-2374 GCA_043752985.1 Myxococcales bacterium | reverse complement strand
CCCATCGCTACCCGTTCCTGCTGATCGACCGCGTCCTCGAGCTCTCGGACGACAAGGTGATCGCACTCAAGAACGTCTCGTTCAACGAGCCGTACTTCCAGGGCCACTTCCCGGGCGTCCCGGTGATGCCGGGCGTCATGCAGATCGAGGCGATGGCGCAGGCCGGTGGCATCCTCGCATCGCGTGCGGTCCAGTTCGACCCCACGACGCACGTCATGCTGTTCATGGCGATCGACGCCGTGAAGTTCCGCAAGGCGGTCACCCCTGGTGATCAGCTGATCATCGAGGTCGTCCCGCTGCGCAAAGGGAAGATCTTCAAGATGAAGGGCGAGATTCGCGTCAACGGCAACGTGGTGTCGTCCGCCGAGTTCCTCGCGGGATTGGCCGAGAAGTCCAAGGTCACGTGATGCGCGCGATCGCGTTGCTCGCGGTGGCCACGGCGTTTGGCGGCGGGTGCGGCAACAAGGATCGCCAGAAGCGGGCAGGGGATGCGGCGGCGGTCCTGGTCGTCACGGCACCGGTGCTGGCGGATGCCGGTAACAGTGCGACCACCGACGAGATCGAGCCCAACGACACCGAGGACATCGCGACGCCGCTCGCGCTCGGCGGCTCGGTGCGTGGGCGGATCGAGCCCGAGCTCGATGTCGACCACTACCGGATCGAGATCACCGAGGCCGGCGCGCTCGCGCTCGAGCTGACCGCGGTCGAAGGCGTCGATCTCGTACTCGAGCTTGAGGATGCCGGCGGCACGCTGATCGCACGATCGGATCGCGGTGCGGGGCGGATCAAGGAGGGCGTGCCGAACGCCGCCGTCGCGCCGGGACGCTACCTCGCGGTCGTCAAGAGCAAGAAGATCGTCGTGCCGGTGAAGAAGGGCGCAAAGCCCAAGAAGGGCGCCACCGTCGATGCGCCGGTCACAACCGGACCCGCGCCGGTCTACGAGATCACGGCCAAGCTCGCGGCACCCGTCGCCAACGCGGAGCGCGAGCCCAACGACGATCGCGGCACCGCGATCGATCTGATCGTTGGAGACACGGTGAGTGGCTTCGTTGGCTGGGCCGGCGACGCCGACGTGTGGAAGCTGTCGGTCGAGATGCTCTCCGAGAAGAACGCGATCGATATCGACATCTCTGCGGTCGAGGGCGTCGTGCTGTCGGCAGAGATCGCCGACGGCATCGGTCAGCCGCTCACCGTACGCAAGGGCCCGCGCGGTGGACCGCTCGCGCTGCGCGGGCTCGTGCCGGTGGTCCCCGAGGGCGCGCCGCCGTTTCACTACCTGACGATCCGCGGCGACAAGTCGAACCACGAGACCGCGTACCAGCTGCGTGTCTCGGCCAAGGTCCCGGGCCCCGATGCCGAGCTCGAGCCGAACGATGCGCTCGACAAGGCGATGGCCGTGCTCGCCGATCGCACGGTGGTGCACGCGAGCTGGACGCCTGGCGACGTCGACTGCTTCGTGCTCGCGGCGGATCCTGCCGTGCGCACCGTCGATGTCACGATCGTCACGCCGGCGGAGGCGGACCTGAGCGTCGAGCTCCTCGTCGACGGTAAGGTCGTCGCGAAGTCCGAGCACCCGGGCAAGGGCGCGGCCGAACGGGTGACCGGGCCGATTCCTGCGGGCGCGCAGCCGGTGGTCCGCGTGCGCGGCACCGATGCATCCGCCGAGGGCGCGTACGACGTCCAGATCGCCGAAGGCCCGGCCGCCCCGCCTACAGGGGAACCCTCGCCATGAGGGGGCTCCCCTTGCTTCGCGCGGGGTCGCCGATCGATCCCCTCGGCTCGGGATCGCCATGACGACGCGTGCGCGGCCCACGCAGATCCTCGTCGTCCTCGCACTGATCAATCTCGTGTCGTACGCGGCACGCAACGCGCTGTTTGCCGTCTATCCCGAGCTGACGGCGCGCTATCACATCGATCACGCCGAGATCGGGTTCCTGCAGACCGTGTTCATGCTGCCGCATGCGATCGCGACCTTGCCGTTCGGGTGGGCCGGCGATCGCTACGATCGTCGTCGGGTGATCGCGATTGGCCTGCTGATCGCGAGCGTCGCTGGTGCGGCAGGCGCGCTGACCACGAGCTACACCGGGCTCGCGCTGACTCGCGCGGCCGTCGGGTTCGGTACCGCGGCGGTCGTGCCCGTCGCCAACTCGATCCTCGGCCAGCTGTTCGATGGCTCGAACAAGGCGAGCCGGATGGCGGTCTTCAACCTCGGTCTGTTCTTCGGCGGCGTCATCGGCGTCAGCACCGGCATCGTGCTCGGCTTTCCTCTCGTCGTGCTCGCGCTCGCCGCACCGGGAGCTCTGCTCGCGCTACTCCTCGTGCGGCTGCCGGTGCCCGTGCATCCGGAGCTGTCGGCGGCGAGCTCGCTGACCCA
>JAYUYE010001259.1:0-2375 GCA_043752985.1 Myxococcales bacterium | reverse complement strand
ACTTACCCGTCGCTGGATCGACCGCGTGCATCGCCTGCCAGAGACGCTCGGCCGAGATCCAGTGTGACGGATACTTGAACCGCGCCACGTCGAGGACGAGCACCAGGTCGCGCGCCGCGTGGTAGCCGCCGATCGGCGAGTAGTGCCCGCTGCCGGTCTGATCGAGACCCGCGCGGTCGTACGATGCGATCACCACGCCCTGCCCGCGCGCTGCGGTGTCGAGCGATGACCGCCATGCCGCGAGGTCACTGGTCTCTGCGCGAAACAGATCGACGGCTGCTCCGTTACAGCGCGCGAGACAGGTGACCTCATCCAGATCGAGCCCGCGCCGGCGGACCTGCTCGAGAGAGACGCAGCAATCGAGCATCTCTTCGGAGAACCAGCGCCACGGTCCCTTCCACAGGCGGCCTGGATCGATCGCGAGTGCGTTGAGCGCGACCACGAGCGAGCCGAGCCCGCAGAACTCCGGCTCCGTCTGCGTGTGAAACTGCTCCGCCAGTCGAAAGTAGCCGTCGAGCCCACCAGCCGCGAGAGCCTCCGCGAACAGCTGGCGACCCGCGGCCGACGAGAACTCGGTGGCGTCCGTCGGCAGCGGTCGTCGGTAGAGGGTCTCGCTCATCCGGCCGAACTATGACACGCGACCCGCCCTGCACGGCAGCGTCGCCCCCTGGTGGAGTCAGGAGATATCGACGTGCGTCACGAGCTCGGCGTCAGACATATGCGTGTACTCGGCACTCTGGCTGCGCACGACGCACGCCTCGAGCGGGCCCTTGAGCTCACCACGAAGCTGGCCGAGGAAGACCGGCGGAGCCACGATCACGAGGCGCTCGAGGCCACCCGTCTGCCGCTGCGTCTCGAGCTCTCCCGCGACGAGCCGAGCAAAGTCGTGCTCGCCGCGATCCTCGCGCGAATCGCTGCGGTCGGTCTTCTCGCGGCTGTGCTCGCGGTCGAGCTTGCGAGCCAGACGCCACGGCTGTGCGTGGCCGACCGTCTGGAACAAGCGTGCGTGGCTGCCGTCGGCGACGAGGATCCAGGTTTGGGTCATGGACTGCCTTAACACGCCGCCTGGATCTTACGGTGTCCGGCTACAGCGTGGGCTGTCTCACGCGCGCGCTCAGACGCCGCAGCACTTCTTGTACTTCTTGCCGGAGCCGCACGGGCACGGATCGTTCCGGTTCGCCGCCGCGCCGCCGAGCACGCGATACACGGAGCTGCACAACAGATCGAGACGGCCGTTCGGTCGCAGGGCCTGGTGCAGCGCGAATCGCAGCGGGCGCTGGCTCTCGTAGACCTCCTCGGTTTCCGGATGCTGGTAGCACTGGGCCTGCGAGTCGAAGCTCGTGCAGTGCGCGTTGGTGTCGAGCGCATGGGTCTTGCGGCACACCGCTGGACGAACCGGATAGATCGTGCACGAGCCTTCGTGATTGAACGCGCACATCGCGCCGCGCTCCTGCACCTGCACCATCCACGCGTGCGTGTCCTTGGGAGCGCGCGCATCGGTCTTCCCCTGGAGGTCGCCAAGCGTGTCTCGCCATTTCGGGTACGCGGCCTCGAAGCGCGCGCGCGCGTCCCCGTGCTCCGGCTGGCGAAGCCACTCGGCGACCGCGACTGCCTCGCCCTCGGAGACGAGCACGGTCGACACGCAGCACGAGTTGCACCCGTTGTGGCACGCCATCCGTCCACCGATCTCGACGTCGCGCCGCGCGATCGCATCGTCGAGCTGCGCGTGCAGGACGTTCATCAGACCCGCGGCATCGGCGCGCTGGATCACGGGCAACCGGACCTTCTTGCCCTGCCCGTTGGCTTCGACGGCCTCGGCGAGAGCAAGCGCGACGCGCTGAAGTCGCTCGGGGTCGCTCATCGTTGAATCGAGGGTGGCACAACGGTCAGCGCGATGCACCGTCAAGCCACGCTGGACGCGCGAAGCCTCGTCGGCTTTCGACCGACGAGGCGACTCGAGCGTTACGAGGTGCAGTTCACCACATCGCCGTGTAGCCCATGTTGACCTGCAGTGCGCTGGTCAGGGCGACAACGGTGACGTCAGTGGCGCCCATGTCCGTGTTGATGGTCGTGTACTGGTACGACAGCGACGGCGTCAGCACGCCCGAGCGGCCGACCATGAAGTTCATGCCGAGGCGCGGGGCAACGGCGAAGCCGGTTCCGAGGCTGGACACGTGCGACGCGCCGAGGCCCATGCCGAGGAAGCCGAACATCGAGCGGTTGAACGGGACGTGGTAGCTCGGCTCGATGATCGCCGACCACAGGGTCGTCGACGCGCCGCCGGCCTTGATGTTCGAGATGCTGAGGATGGCCGAGATCTCGAGGTTGTCCGCGAGGAACCAGCCCACCGACGGGGCGATGTTCAGGTTGCGGTA
>JAYUYE010001258.1:0-2377 GCA_043752985.1 Myxococcales bacterium | reverse complement strand
CGGATCGCTCCGCGCTTCGAGAAGTGTCCAGCTCGATCGTGGACGGCGAGCACCGGGGTCGGCGGCGCACGGCGTTGTGCGTGATCCTGGCGCTCATCGTCGCCGGCGCAGTCGGAGCGCTGCGGCGGGGCACGGGCAGCTGGCGAGCCGCAGTGCGTCGGATTCGAAGGCCGCCGCTCGAGGTGTTGTTTCTGCTGCCGGTCGCAACCTTGCTGATCATCGTCGCGCAAACGGGCAACCCACTCGTCGCGCGTGCGGTCCGGACGATCATCATCGCCGGAGTCGTGGTTGCCTGGATCTCCGGCGCGCTGCTCGAGACAGCTCGCGCTCGCGGTCCCGTGGGAGTCACCCGGATCGTCGTCGTCGCGACACTGGCGGTGATCGCGGTCGTGATCTCGGCGTATCTCGCCGTGGACCGCGATCGAGTCATCGAGCTGTTGCTCGAGACCTGGCGCGGCGGGCACGCACTTCGCTGAGATTCGCGGAGCGTGGCCGACTGCCTGTTCGACCGTTGCCACTCCAAACACAGCCTCAGTCGACAAGCAGCGGCTGGATCTGACCGAGATCCGCGCGCGCGGTGAACGTCGGCTTGCCGTTGTCGATCACGCAGCACTGGGCGGTCCTGAACTGCGGGAACGCCGGACGTCCGAGCAGCATCGCACCGAGACTCGAGATCGCGGGCTCGTGACTGACGACGACCACCGAGCGGCCGCGCGCCATGATCTCGTTCGCGGCGACCCTGGGTTGTGCGCTTGGCTCGAGGCAGCGGAGCGAGGTCACGACTCCGAGATAGTCGAGCATCTGCGCAAGGATCTCGGCAGTCTGCACCGCCCGCGGTAGGGGCGAGGACAGGATCGCATCTGGCTCGATGCGCTCGTCACGGAGGAGCTTGCCGAGAGCTCGCGCGTGCTCGCGTCCCTTCGCCGACAACCAGCGATCGCGATCGCTCCCCGCGTCTTCCTCGGGGACTGCGTCGCCGTGGCGCACCAGGTAGATCCGCATCTGGCTACGAGCATAACGCGAGTAAGCCCGCTGCGACTAAGATGAGGAGGTGAGAGTCCTCTGCGTCCTGGCTCTGGTCGTCGCCTGCGGCGATGACGGCGTCGCGACCGGAGGGCCGCCGATCGCTCGGTCGCGAGAGATCACGAGCACGCAGCGTGCGACGTACGGCGGCACCGGCCCGATGACGCGCGAGCCCGACCACAACCTCGACTCGATGTGTCGCAAGGCGCCGCGATGATCGCCGAGGTCGACGAGATCCTGAGCGCACTGCGGCAGCGCGCGCCGGTGCCGGACGAGGTGTTCGACCAGCTCTATCCGCGAATCTCTCGATTCCGTTCGAGCGTGCACTGGACTCCGGTCGAGGTCGCGATCCGCGTCGCCGAGCTCCTCGATGGTGCTCCAGGCGGCCAGATCCTCGACGTCGGTGCTGGCGTCGGCAAGGCGTGCATCATCGGTGCGCTGACCACGGTCAACACCGCATGGTTTGGTGTCGAGCGCGATCCGGCGATGGTGCGGGTCGCACGCAAGGCTGCCGAGCGGATCGGAGTCTCGCACCGGACGCGGTTCCTCGCCGGGGACGCGATGGCGCTCGACTGGTCCGCGTTCGGCGGCGTGTATCTCTATAACCCCTTCGCCGAGTCGCTGTTCCTCGGTGACGAGACGATCGAGCCCGGCACTCGCCGACAGGCCTACATCGACGAGGTTCGCGCGGTCGAGAAGCTGGTCGACGGCCTCGGTCGTGGCGCGCGCGTCGTCACGTATCACGGCTTCGGTGGCGACATGCCGAACTCGCTCGAGCTCGTGGTGCGCGAGAAGGTCCGCGAAGATGAGGTCTGTCTCTGGGTCCACACGGGGAGCCCGAGCAGTGGGTTCCACATCGACGAGGCTCCGTGAGTGCGACCTGGAACCGGTACCGTTCTGGCCGAGGTTCGCGACGATGCCCGCCGTCGTCGAGCACGCGAAGCAGAAGGCGGACCTCTTCGCATTCGTGCTCTCGTTCTAATCGGGCTGCGTGATCGGGCCGGACGCCGGCTCTTCAGGCGGCAGCGGCGGCTCGTCGGCCGAACCGACACCGACGGGCTCGACGATCACGGGCGTCTGCTTGCAGCTCGGCGCCGGTGACAGTGACAGCACCTCGAGTGCGATGCCCGGCTTGTTGTCGAGCTTGACCTCCTCGCGCGACGACGTGGCGTTCCACACGCGGACGCCTCCCTCGCCGTCCTCGTACGCGACCAGGTTCGCGTCGAGCCAGCGCGTGCCGAACCGGCTGCGTGCCGTCAGCACGTGACGCATGACGCCCGTCTTCGCGTCGGCGATGTAGAGCGATGGCGCCGTGGTCCTCGCGCACGGATCGACCGCGGTCGCAAAGACGACG
>JAYUYE010001257.1:0-2377 GCA_043752985.1 Myxococcales bacterium | reverse complement strand
GCCTCGCGCGAACCGCATCCGACGCCGACGCTGCCGTCGCCTGCTTCTCGCGCACGCTGATCCTCGAGCGCGAGCTCGGTCCCACGCCGCCCACCGCGACGTCGCGTGCCCGCCGCCGCGAAGCCCTCGCCGGCCGCGAGGAGGCCCACCGCCTGCTCGGCGACCTCGCGTCGAACCCGAGCGATCTCGACGAGCTGCAGCGCCTGTGTGAAGGCGATGCCGGCCGACTCTCGGATGTCGCGCTCCGCCGCGCGCAGCGTATGTTGCGCTGGGGTGACTACGCGAACGCGACGGTCGCGACGGTGGTCGCCGAGGATCACGCTACCGCGGCCGGCGATGACCGACTGCGGGGCGAAGCGCTCCGCATCCGCGCCGAGATTCTCGAGCGTCTCGGTCGGTTCGACGAGGCTCTCGCGGTCGTCGGGGCCGCGCGCGAGCTATTCCACCGCCAGGGCGCGATCGCCGACGAGATGGCGGCGATGATCGGGCGCGGCCGGATCCATCTCCTTCGCGCGCACTACGAAGCCGCGCGCGACGCGTACCGCCCTGTGGTCCAGCTGATCGACAAGACCGGCGACCCGTGGCTCGAGCGCATCGTCACAAATCACGTGGCAGTGATCGAGATGTGCCTCGGCAACTTCACGACCGCGATGTCCTCCGCGCAGCGCTCGCTCGAGCTCTGTCAGCGCTACGGCGATCGCACGCGCGAGGGCGACGCGCTCAGCGTGATGGGCATCATCCAGCTCGAGGTCGGGCTCTACGAAGAAGCCGCGGACACGTTCAGCAACGCGCTCGATATCCTCGGAGCGACGGCGTCGCGGTGGAGCCGCGCCGACTGCCTGATCTACGCTGGCGTCTGCGACGTCCGCCGCGGCAAGCCCGAAGGCATCAAGCTCCTCGACGAGGCGCTGGCGGAGGCGCGTCGGCTCGGCGCGCGCTACCTCGAGGCGAACGCTCTGGTCGCCCGCGCCGGTGCCCAGCTCCGTCGCGGCAACCTCGCCGCGGCGATCGAGGATGCAGTGGATGGCACCACGGTCGCGCAGCAAGCCACGCTCGTCGGCTACGAGATCCAGGGCCTCGCGCGCCACGCACTCGCGCTGTCGCGCTTGAAGGGGCACACCGCCGAATCCGGCGCGCTCGTTCATCGCGCCCTCGGCTTGCTCGAGAATCAGCGCGTGCTCGAGGGCTCCGAGGAGGAGGTCTATGCGGCCTGCTACGAGGTGCTCAAGCAGGCGGGTGCGGCCGACCGCGCAGCGCTCGTCCGCGAGCGGGGCCATGCTCTCGCCTCGCGCAAGCTCCGCGCGCTGATCGATCCGGTGTGGAAGGCGGCGTACTCCTCGATCCCCGAGATCAAAGACCTGCTTGCGTAGCTCCGTTGCGGCGATCGCCTTGCTCCTTGGGTGGGGCCAGCTCGGCTTCGCTTCTCGGTCGACGACTAGCGCTCGAGCCAGCCACCGGCGAGCACGCGATCTCCTGCATAGATCACGGCCGCCTGCCCGCTCGCAGCGACGGTCGCCTCGGCGAGGTGCGCGATCGCGCGGTCGCCATCGATCTCGAGCTCCGCCGCGATCGGGGCGCCGCGGTGCCGAACCTGGACCGTCGCCGACAGCTTTGTCCGCGGCGCGGACAGCCAGCGCAGATCACGAATCGAGAGGTCGCTGCGCTCGGCGGCCGCCTTCGGCCCGACGCGAACTTCGCCGCGTACCGGATCGACAGCGGTGACGTAGAGCTTGTCCTTCGTCGTCAGGTTCCCGAGTCCGCGGTGCTGACCGACGGTGTAGCGATGCGTACCTTCGTGGCGGCCGAGCACAGCGCCCGCGTCGTCAACGATCGATCCGGCCATCGGCAAGGCGCGGCCCTTCTTGAGCGCCTGCGCCGAGACGAAGCCCGCATAGTCTCCGTCAGGCACGAAGCAGATCTCCTGCGACTCCGGCTTCACCGCGTTCGGCAGGCCGAGGCGAAGCGCGTGCGCGCGGACCTCGTCTTTTGTCATCGCGCCGAGCGGAAACTGCACGCTGCCGAGCTCGCCCGCGGGCATCGAGAACAGGAAGTACGATTGGTCCTTGCCGGCATCGACTCCGCGCCACAGCCCACCATCGCGAATCTGCGCGTAGTGTCCCGTCACCAGCACATCTGCGCCGATCGCTCGCGCTCGATGGAGCAGGGGCGTGAACTTGATGTGCTGGTTGCACTTCACGCACGGGTTCGGCGTGTCGCCGGCCAGGTACGCCTCGACGAAGTCGTCCATGACCGCCTCCGCGAACTCGGCGGCAAGGTCGACGACGTAGAACGGGATCCCGAGATGTGCGCAGACGGCGCGCGCGTCCTCGACGTCGCGTGGCCCGCAGCAGCGACCGCCCGAGGCCGCGACCGTGCC
>JAYUYE010001256.1:0-6069 GCA_043752985.1 Myxococcales bacterium | reverse complement strand
CAAGATCCGGTACGACCGGTTCCTGACCGCGCACAACTCGCTGTTCGTCGCCGTGCTCGGTGCGCGCGACGTGCCCGCCGGCAAGGATCTCGTACTCGGGGCACAGGTCGGCTACAGCCGCCAGCTGTACAAGTCGAAGACCGCCGAGGCCGTCGCGGAGATTGGCTACGACTACTCCCACGAGGACCTCGTCACCGGCCCGAGCAACTCGATCCATTCGCTGCGCGGCTTCCTCGGCTACAAGGCCGAAATGACCGCGGGCACGACCTTCGAGACCAACCTCGAGGCCCTGACCAACCTCAACGAAGAAGAGCTCGCGACCCGTAACGGCGAGCCGGCGACCCTCGGCGAGGACACACGGATGCTGTTCAAGGCATCGGTGTCCTCCAAGATCAGCAAGAACCTGTCGTTCCAGACCTCGCTCGAGGTCAAGTACGACCAGCGGCCTGGTCCGCTCGGCATCAAGAACCTCGCACCGATGTTCGTGCCCGAGGCTGCCAAGCTCGACACCATCATGAAGGCGTCGCTGATCTACACGATCTTCTAGAACCGACGAGTCGTTAGCCGCGCTGCCGGTGGCCGTTGGTCCGGACCACGGGACCCTCGACCGTCGCGGCCAGCTCTTCGAGCAGCGCGCGCAGCGACCGCATCTTCTTCGAACCGAGGCGATTGGCCCAGCGCTGCTCGGTCGCCGCGGACACGCGCTTGACCTCCGCCGCCCACACCTTGCCCTTGGGGCCGAGGCGGACGCGCTTGATCACGCCGTGATCGGGGTCGGGGAATCGCTCGACCATGCGCATCTCCTCGAGCTCGTCGAGGAGGTCGCCAACGGTCTGCTTGGGCAACGACAGCACGGACACGAGGTCCGAGAGGCGGACGCCGCGCTGCTCGTTGCTCGCGTCGACCGCGCTGTCACGCCCGAGGCCTCCGATCACGGAGAGCAGCTGGATTTGACCCGGGCGAAGCGCCGGAAACCCGAGGCGCTCCAGCCGACTGGCCAGCTGCGACTGCAGGTCGTGTTGCGGGACGTGCAGCAGCGAGCGGAGGTCCCGACCAGCCGCCGAGGACTTGATCGCACCGTTGGGTCGTGTCGGTTTTGGCATGGTCACGAGCGCGACGATTACGAGGGAGTCGCGTCATACCAAAGCGCACCGAGGATCGGAACCCTCATTCGGCGCAAAACTCCATCGTGGTTGCGCGCTCCGGATGGCATCGCTCACGCGACTACATCGTGCGCCGCATTCTTTGGCGTCACGCCATGGACATCGACGATTCCAATCTCTGCGGCCCCGCGGTCCTGCACGTTCTTGACTCCGAAGATCTTGCGGCGCAGCCAGCGCGCGCCGCGGCCCAGATCATCGAACCAGGTGTAGATGACCGGGATGGCGACGAGAGTGAGCAGCAGCGAGAGCGTCTGCCCGCCGACGACAATACTCGCCATCGCCTTCGACATGCCGGCTCCGACGCCCTTGCTCGTGACGAGCGGCAGCATACCGGCGACAAACGCGAACGTCGTCATCAAGATCGGCCGCAACCGGTCGCGGCTCGCAGCGAGGACCGCCTCGGTGCGCGGCAGCCCCTGGCGACGCAGGCCGTTCATGTGATCGACCTGAAGGATCGCGTTCTTCTTGACCATCGCGAACAGCACGATCAGGCCGAGCATCGACATGATATTGAGCGAGCCACCCGTGAGTGCGAGCGACATGATCGCGAACGGCACCACCAGCGGCAGCGCGATCATGATGATCAGCGGGTACAGCCACGACTCGAACTGCGCGGCGAGAACCAGGTACATGAACACGATGGCGAGAAGGATGGCGAACATGAACGCCTTCATCATCTTCGCCATCTCCTTGCTCTGACCGAACGGCGACGCGGTGTAGCCGGGCGGCATGTCGAGCTTGGCCATCGTCTTCATGAGCTCGTCGACGATCGCTTGCTGCGAGAATCCGGGCGAGACGTTCATGCTGATCGTCACCGCGCGTTCACGGCTATTGCGGGTGATCTTCGAGGTCGCGACGCCCTCGCCCACCGTGATCACGTCGGACAGCGGCACCAGGCCGAGCTTCGAGGACGGAACCGAGATCAGCGACAAGGCCTTCGGATCATCGCGATAGCGCTCCGCGGCCCGCAGGTAGACGGGGAACTGATCGCCATTGTCCTCGAACGATGAAGCCTCGACGCCGCCGACCAGGACCGCGAGCGTACCGGTGATCGCGAGCGGATCAACGCCGAGCAGTGCGGCGCGCGCCAGGTCGGGACGCAGCGTCGTCTCGGCGACCGGATCGAGCAAGCTCGAGTCGAGATCGACGACACCCGGCACCTGCTTCATCTCGGCGAGCACGCGCTTGGTGTAGACCTCGAGCTTGTCGAGATCGGGTCCGCTGATGATGTACATGACCATCGCGTTCTGTCCGCCGACCGAGAAGTCATTGACCGGCTGTGCGGCGACCCGTGTCCCGGGTGGCGCCAGCGGCAAGACCTCGGCGCGGACGACCGCCATCATGTCTGCCTGGCTGCGCACACGATCCTCGGGATCCGTCATGTGGACGTAAATCCGGCCCACGTTCGAGGACCGCGCATCGGAGTCCGCGACGCTGACGAGCGTGCTGTCGATTTCGGGGTAGAGCCGGACGGCGCGCGCGATCCGCTCACCGATCAGGGTGGTCGCCTCGAGCGTCGTGCCTTCGGGGGTCTGCAGATAGATCTCGAACTGCGCCTCGTCGTTCGGCGGAAGAAAGTCACCGCCGACCCGCTTGGCCATGCTCGGCATCGTCGCGCACGAGCCCACGATCGCGAGGCCCACGACCCAGCGGTGGCGCAAGCAGAACGCCAGGACGCCGGAGTAGAGCCGCTCGATCGGACGATAGACGAAGTCGCTGGTGCGCTCGAGCCACGACCGGCGGCGCTCCGTGCCAGGTGGCGGGGGCAATGGCAGCATCCGGGCGGCCATCATCGGAGTCAGCGTGAATGCGACGATCATCGACACGAAGATCGCGAAGGCCATCGTCATGCCGAAGCTGAACAGAAACTTACCGACGATACCGCTCATGAACGCGACGGGGAGGAACACGGCCATCAGCGACAGCGTGGTCGCGAGCACGGCGAGCCCGATCTCCTTGGTCGCGTGGATCGCCGCTGGAAACGGCTTCATCTTCTTCTCGTCGATGAACCGGTAGATGTTCTCGAGCACGACGATCGCGTCATCGATCACGATACCGACCGCGAGGGCGAGCGCGAGCAGCGTCATCATGTTGAGCGTGAAGCCCGCGATCATCATCAGACCGAAGGTCGAGATGATCGAAACGGGAATCGAGATCGCAGCGATGATCGTTGACCGCAGGCTGCCGAGGAACAGCAGCACCACGAGCGCCGCGAGCAGCGCGCCGACCACGAGATGCTCGAGCACCTGCGAGGCGGCGGTGCGGATCTGCAGCGAGTTATCGCGAACGATGTCGACCGCGTATCCGGGCGGGAGCTTGGCGCTCATGTCCGCGACCGCCGCCTTGACGAAGTCGACGACGGCAACCGTGTTGGTACCGGACTGCTTGCGCACCGACAGGGCGACGGCAGGCGAACCGTTGCGAACCGCGGAGCTCTCGGCATCCTCTTCGGAGTCGATGACATCGGCGACGTCACGGACCCGGATCGGATGGTCCCCCATCTGCCGAACCACGATGTCGCCGATCTCTCGCGCCTCGACCGCGCGGCCTTCGACGCGGATCGTGCTGTTGATCGGACCTGCCTCGATCCGACCACCGGGCACGTTGACGTTGCCCGCGTTGATCGCGCGCTGGACCTCGAGTGCGGAGACGCCGGTGGCGGCGAGCCGGACCGCGTCGATCTGCACGTTGATCTGGCGCTGCTGGCCGCCGAGGATCACGACCTGCCCGACGCCGTTGAGCCGCTCGATTTGCTGCTTGACCTGCTTGTCTGCAAACCGCGTCAGCTCACGCGCAGAGACATCCGGTGGTCCTTTGACTGCGAGCACGATGACCGGGGCCGCGTCGGGGTCGGCCTTGCGGACCTCGGGCCGTACGCCCGGCGGCAAATCGCGGAGCACCGTGGCGATCTTCTCGGTGACGTTGTTCGCGGCGCGGTCGACATCGACCTCGAGGGCGAACTGCGCGATCACGAGCGAGACGCCCTCGGTCGAGGTCGATGTCACGGATTCGAGCCCGCTGACGGTGTTGACCGCCTCTTCGATCTTCTTGCTGATGTCAGACTCGACCGCGAGTGGGGACGCGCCCGGATACGGCGTCACGATCGTGATCAACGGAAATTCGACCTTTGGGAACTTGTCGACGCCGAGGGTGCTGTAGCCGACTGCACCAACGACGACGAGCACCAGGATCAGCACGGTGGCGAACACCGGCCGCCGGACGGAGATATTTGCAAGCCACTGCATGGTGGGCTCCTTACTTTCCGGCCGAGCCGGTGGTGGGCGCGGTCTTCTCGGCGGGTGCCGTCTTCGCCGCCGGCGCAGCAGGTGCGCCACCGCTGTCTTCGATGCGGAGGCCATCGACCATCTCGTTCGTCACTTTGGCCACGACGCGCTCCCCCTTGACGAGGCCGCGCAGGATCGCGACCTGCCCGGGCGCGCCGGCGGGGCCGGTTTGAACGACGCGATCCTGGAGCTCGCCCTTGATCGCGACGAACACGTGCCAGGTCTTCCCGCGCTTGACGACAGCGTCGGCAGGCAACACCACGCGCTGCGACTGCCCGATCTCGACGGTCGCCTCCGCGAACATGCCGGGAACCAGATCAGACCCGGGCTCGAGGGTGGCCTCGACGATCATCGAGCGGGTGCGTCCGATCTCGGCGCCGATCCGCGTGACCGTGGCGGTGTAGCGCTTCTCGGGATCGGCAACGGCCGTCAGCGTGACCTTCTGCCCGGCATGAATCGAACGGACCGCCTGCTCGGGAACACTGAGCTCGATCCGCAGCGGGTCATCATCCACCAGCGTGAACAGCGGACGGCCGGGGGCGACCCACTCGCCCGGCGTGACATTGCGATCCGCCACCATGCCGGAGAACGGGGCACGCACGAGACCGTCGGCGACCGACTTCGTGATCATCTCCGTGCGGGCCTGCGCCGCGGCGACCGACTGCAACGACGACGTACACTGAGTCGACTGCCGGTCGTACTCGCTGCGCGTGATGGCGCCCTTGCCGAGCAGCGCCTGCGCGCGCTTGCACTCTTCCTCAGCGAGATTCTTCTGCGCTCGCGCGGCCGCCAGGTTCGCCTGCGCCTCGCGCGCGGACAGCGCGGCGGTGCGAACATCGAGACGGACGACGGGGTCGCCCATCTTCACGCGCTGGCCGCGCTCGACCATCACCGCGATGACCTTGCCCTGCGTGTCAGCCGTGACCTCTGATCGCTGGTCGGCGGCGAGCATGCCGGTCAGCATGAGCACGTCGGGGGTTGCTGCCTCCTCCGCAGCGACCAGCGCGACCTTCACGGGTGGCGGCGGAGGTGCCTTGGTCGCCTGTCCGGCGTCTTCCTTATTGCAGGCACTCAGAGCGACGAGGAGGAGGACTGCGGAGGCTCGCATGGCGGCTGCAAGATGCACGGTCCTTGCCACACGATGCGGCGGCGTCCATAGATGTTGGAGGCCGCCACCTGTACGGCATCCCGACACCTGTCGGTCCCGAGGCGGATAGATCCAGGCTCGGCCCGCGCCCTGAGGGCGAGCTCACCTCGCGCCGAGGGTTCTCCGCAGGAGGACCTTGGCCTGTTACTTCACGTCGTCACCGAGCGCGTGGGCCAGCTGCACCATCGCGACCCGGAGGTCGACGCGAGCGTTGAGGGCCGCGATCCGAGCGCGGGTGAGGTCGGTCTCGGCATCGACCAGCTCGACCGCGGTCGCGCGCTGCGCATTGAGCAGCTCGCGGCGAACTCGATAGCCCTCCTCTGCCGCGGTGAGGCCCTTCGCCGAGGTAGCGAGTGCGGCCTGCGCGATCGCATGGTGTCGCCGCCAACCAGCGCGACGCCGTGCTTGGCGGCCAGCTCGCAGAATCCGTCGAGGAATCCGTCCAGCCAGTCGGCGTCAGCCTCGGGCAAGGTCA
>JAYUYE010001255.1:0-6069 GCA_043752985.1 Myxococcales bacterium | reverse complement strand
ACGCCCCGGCGAAGCCGTAGACGCCGTTACCGAAGTAGGCGCGGTTCATCCATTGTTCAAGAATCATCCGCTTGTCGACGGTGCGCTCGATGCGCAGCGCGAGCAGCGCTTCGCGAAGCTTGGCGCGGAGCGTGCGCGGCTCGTTCGCAGTGATCAGCATCCGCGCGAGCTGCATCGTCAGGGTGGAGCCACCGAACCGGCCGCCGTGGAGATCGAGCCACGCTGCGCGCGCGATGCCAGCACCATCGACGCCGCCGTGGCGCCAGAAGTTCTGGTCTTCGGACTCGAGGACCGCGCTGACCGCGATCGCCGGAATCTCACCCAGCTGAGTCCACCGCGTGCGATCCGCGCCGATCGCCGGGAACGTTGCGATCGCGTCGCCGCGGACGTCGATCAGGGTGAGTGGCTCGCTGGTCGCGGCGAGCTGCTCCCGCTCGAACGGCCACGCGAGCACGAGGACGACCGCGATGTGGATCGCGAGGACCGCCGGCACCAGGACCGCGACCAGCCCCCAGCGGGCGTAGCGCCAGGTGGCGACAACAATCGCGCGAAGCCGGCCCACAGAGCCGTAACGCCTCTGGTCCGGTCTCTATTCGGATCACTTTGCGATGGTGATTGCCGCCATGTCGGTCCGGCCGCGCACCTCGGGGGAATACATAGCCTCCACGGTCGCGGGCATCACCCGGAACGTCCCGTCGATCGTCGCCCGCGCCTGGTAGGCGAGCTCGTACGTTCCTTTCTGCATGTCATCGGCAAACCACAGCACGCGGTCGTCGCGCAGCTCCTGGTGGTCCCAGGTGATCGCGTTCCAGTAGGCCTGGCGGCGCTGCGCCCAGGCGTCACCGACCGTGGGCTGCTGCGCGAGGTTCTGACCACCGGCGGCGAGCTTGGGATTGATCAGTTCGAAGCCCGCGGGAATCGGGTCGACGAGCGCGATCCACTTGTGGCTATCGTCCGCAGTGATCGACAGCTTCACGGTGACCATGTCTCCGGCCTTGAACGCGGTCGTCTCGACGCCACTTGCATCGGTGTAGCTGCGCCTGATCGAGAAGCCATTCGACATCGCCTTGCCGGCGTCGATGCGAACCTCGCGGACGCGGACCGCGATGTGCGCACCGTTGTCGACCGTGACGGAGATGCCATCGCCCGCGGTCTCGGCGAGCGGCACGCGGACCATCGCGATCTCCGCGCCCTTGATCTTCTTCGTGTAGACCTGCTTGCCGCCGACCATCACGGTCGCGGTCGACTCACCGATCGCACCGCGCCGGCCGTAGTCGGCGAGCGCGACCAGCGACCACAAAGTTTCCTGCGTCGAACCCCAGGTGCCGACCTTCGTGCGCTCGCCCTTGAGCCCCGCGACAAGCGGCTCGATCAGACTCGACGTCGGGTCGACCTCGAGCAGCGCCGCCAGCGTCATCGCCGTCGCGCGGACATCGGACGTCATGTGCATCTCGTACTCTTCGCCAGCGAACGTCTCGCGCACGACGGCCTTGCCGTCCTTGATCTTCGTGGTCACGACGATCAGCTGCTCGAGCTCGGCGACCTGCTTCGGATCCGCCTTCGCGAGGTGGAGCGCGCGCAGCAGGAACGCCTGGCCATACCTGGGAAGGCCGGTGCGTAGCGCGAATAGCCGCGCATTGAGGCTCGCGTCGGGCTTGCCGCGCAGCGCCATCACGTACGCGGCCATCGCCATCGTCGCGCCGTCGCCGTTCGGCTTCATCGTCCCGGTGCCGTTCGCCCACGCCTGGAGCGCCGCGATGCCGCGATCGAAGACCTCGGCGGGAATCTTCTCGCCAGACTTCTCGGCGACGGTCAGTCCCCACAGCGCGTACGTGGCGAGGTGCGGATAGGTCTGCGACTGCGGCCACAGGGAGAACAGGCCGTCCGCCTGCTGGTGGCGGATCACCTTCTGCGTGCCCGCGCGGATGAACTGGTTTGCCTTGGTACCCTTGAGGCTCGGATCGTCTAGCGTGGTCGCGAGGTCCTTCGCCGCGACGAGCGGGATGAACCGCGACATCGTCTGCTCGAGGCAGCCGTACGGATATTCGACGAGCGCTCGCAGACTTGGCGCGAGCTCACCGACGCCGCTGCGATCGACCGAGATCATCAGCATGCTCTCGCCGCGCAGTACGTCCGCGGTACTGCCGATCGATCCGGTCCACACGCCCCCTGTACCGAGCTTGGTCTCGGCGAGCAGACGGTTGTCGATGATCCGCGGGCGGCCGATCGGCAGCGTCACGCGGACCGCGTCCTTCTCGCCGCCGAGCGCGACCGCGAACTCGAACGATGCCGATGCGTTGTCCGACGCCTTCGCAGCGAACCGCACGCGCACCGAACCATTCGCGGGGACCGCGATCGTCTGCTTCGTCGCATCGAGCGAAGCACCGGTCGCCTTCGCGGTCACCGTCGCCGTGCCCGCGGCATCGGTGCGGTTGTGGACCACGATGCCGACCGAGGTCGCATCGCCGGCCATCAGGAACCGGGGCAGGGCAGGGGCGGCCATCAGCGGCTTGTTGACGGTCAAGCGGTGTTCCCCGGCCCCGAACCGGTCGCTGATGTCCGCTGCGATCGCCATCAGCCGGAACGCCGTGAGGTTGTCGGGCGCGGTGAACGAGAACGCGATCTCGCCCTTGTCGTCGGTGACGAGCATCGGCGCCCAGTACGCGGATGACACGAACTTGCTGCGCACGCGCTGCCCGCTGTCATCGGAGCCACCATCGCCGCCCTCGTCGGGGTCGCCACTCTCGGGGTCCGCAAGCCGCGCGATCCGGTTCCAGTTGGTGCCTGCATCGACGCCGAGCCCATACGATGCGTAGAACGTCTTCATCGGGTTCGGTGTCTGATACGCGATCAGCTGGAGCACGCCTTCGTCGGCGGCCGACAGCGAGACCTCGGCCTTCACCGGCGCGCCCTTGTGCGTGACCTTGATCGTGCCGCTCACCTTGTCGCCAGGACGCACGGTCCCTTGCTCGAGCGACAGCACGACATCGAGCTGCTTGTGCTCGCTCGCGACCTTGAGCTCGACCATTCCCAGCTTGAACATCGGCCGGTGCTTGTCCCCGGCTCCTCGCCGGCCCGACACGAGCGCGACGCTCGCGTAGACGTTCGGTGCCCACGCATCCGCGATCGCGAGCTCGAGACCCTCGGACGGCGAACCGAGCTTCTTGACGCGCGCCTCGATGATGCCGTCGCGCTCGATCGTGATCAGCGCCGTCGGGTTGACGAGGTTCGCTTGTGCGACGAGTCGCGCCGTGTCGCCGGGCTGATAGATAGGCTTGCTCGCGATCAACGTCATCCGATCGCCTTCGTCGCCACTCCAGAACGCCTCGCCCTTTCCGATCACCCAGATCGTGCTCGCCACCGTGACGACGTTGCCGCGGTCATCCTTCGCCTCGGCCTTGATCACGTAGTCACCGGGCTCGGTCGGGAAGATCCTCTCGGTGTGCGAGCCGCCGTTGGCGATCGTGACGTCGCGCTCGAGGATCTTCTTCTCGGCGGAGTCGCAGCGCTGGAAGCTGCGCGCACCGACGTCGCTCCACGAGCAGGTGCGGATCGTCCGGGTCACGGTCAGCTTCGCCTTTGCCGAAGCACGCGACCCGTCGGACGCGAGCGCCACGAGGTTGACGCCGAACGGCATGCCGACCGCCTGGACGAACTCGTTCGCGTGCATGCCGAGGTAGAGCGACGTCTTGTGCGCGGTGACGATCACGCTCTTGCCCATCGTCTGGTCCGCGCTGTCCTTGACGTTCGCCGCGAGGATGTAGTCGACCGGACCGTCGAACGTCGTCGCGCTGTCGCGCGCGGCGATCTGCAGCTTGCCCTGCGCGTTCGTCGTCCCCGCGCCGTCGGACAAGAACTCGCCGTAGTCGTCCTCGCGACCGTCCCACCACCACTGCGTCGGGTTGGCAGAGAACGTGTACTGCTCCCAGCCATCGAACCGGACGATCTTCGTCCGCTTGCGCAGGCTCCACTCGACCTTCGCGCCGGTGACCGGTGCACCGAACAGGTACGTAGCGTCGAGATCGAACGTCAGGCGCTCGCCCGGGCGCGGCGACTTCTGCGCGGTCGCGAGCCCGAGCTCGAAGGTCGCCGGGCGGAACTCTTCGACCGTGAACTTCTCGCGGAACACCTGATCGTTGATCGAGGCGCGGACGTAGTAGTCGCCGAGGACCGCCTCGGGCGACAGGGCGAGGTCGAACGCGAAGCCTCCGAACGTCGACATCTTGGCCTTCGTGGTCAGCACGCTTTGTCCGCGGCTGTCCTGGACCTCGATATCGACTGGCTTGCCCACAGGGACGCGCGGCGGCAGACCCTGCGTGACTTCGCGTGCGATGCCCTTGAAGTGAACCGACTCGCCGGGCCGATACAGCCCGCGGTCGCTCTGAATGAAGCCACGGATCTTCGTCGCACCGCCGCGGCGATCCTCGGGCAGGCCGAAGTTCCAGATCTGGATCCCGTTCGCCCAGTTGCCGTCGACGACCGCGAGGTCGCCGCCTTTCTCGACGATCGCGATCAGGCGCTGGCTGCGATAGCTGTCCCAGTCCTCGGACTCCTCGTTCTCGTCATCGACCGGCTTCTGCTGCTTGAGCAGCGCGCTGCCGGGGATCTTGATCAGGCCGTCGGCGTTCGTGACGTCGACCCACACCTGCTTCCCCTGCGGCGAGTACACCGCGACCTGTGCACCCGCGATCGGATTGCCGGTCGACAGCGAGGTGACCCACACGAGACCCGACGACGTGCCGGTCTTGATCAACACGCCCATGTCGGTGACGTTCGCGAGCACCCGGTTACGGCGCGGGTTCCACCAGCTGCGATTCGGATCGGGCTTGATGTCGTTCGTGCTGACCTCGGCGAGAAACATGCCGCGCATCCCCGGCGCGCTCGCGCAGGTCTTGCCGAGCTCGAGCTCGCTCAGCAGCCACTTGTTCTTGCCGCTCGTCTTTGTCACCTGCTTCTTCGGTGCGAGCTTGAGTGCCTTCCAGTCGAGCGGCTTGTCGTCGGCGTTGCCGCCCCACGGGTCGTAGTTCATGTCGGTCGTCAGGACCTGGACGATCTTGTCGCGTGGGATCGCCGCGCACTCGAGCTCGAACGTGCCGACGTTACGCGACCACAGTGGATAGCCCTTCGCGCCCGACTCGAGCGCAAAGATGCCGCGCTCCATCGACAGACGCGGCCGCGCATCGCCGGTGCGGAACTCGTGCTTGATCTCGCCGGCAAGCTTCTGTCCGAACGTGTCGACGAGCCCATTGATCGCGAGGTCGTAATCGGTCTCGGTGTCGAGGTCCGCGGTGACGCGATACTCCTTCCCGTCGCCGGACAGATAGCCCTGGTCGAGGCCGGGGATCGCCGGCTCGCTCGTCACGGCCTTGCGGACGATATCGAGCGCGACCGGCGTCGAAAACGTGAACGTCAGCGTGACCTCGTCGGCAGGGACGTCGAAGCTCTTCGGCTGCACGTCGATGACCGACAGCGGTGGCCGCGCGCGGACCGCGAGTGCATACGGTTTGTCGAGCGCCGCGTTGCCGCCGGCACCCGCGAGGCCCGCGCACGAGATCGTGTAGGCCGCACCGGGGACGAGCTTCGCCGCCGGCTTCAGTGCGATGTTCGCGCCCTCGTCGCTCGATCCGAATGGCGCCGCCAGGGCGATGTCGCCGTTGGCACCCACGAGCTTGCAGTGCACTGCTGCATCCGCGGCACGCACCGGCTGATTGAACGACAGTGGCAACTCGCCCTCGGGCGCGAGTGACATCGCATCGACGCCCCACACGCCTTCGACCGCAAGCGGACGATGCACGAACGAGAACCGAAACCCGGCGGTCCGCTGCTCGAGCGCGCCTCCGAGTGCGACCTGATAGCGCGTCGAAGGTGCGAGCGCTTCGGTCGGCTCGATCATCAGCGTCTGCCGGTCCTGCCAGAAGCCCTTCCACGCGACGCTCGGCGAGATCGTCACGGTCGTCGCATCGGCAGGTGTGCCGACCTGGGCTTCGTCGACCACCGGCTTGTCGAACCGGATCTCGACGGCCTCGGCCTTGTCGACCGGACCCGACGGTGCATACGACATCACCTGGA
>JAYUYE010001254.1:0-2380 GCA_043752985.1 Myxococcales bacterium | reverse complement strand
CGACCATCGCAGAGCGCAGGCGCGGGACAACGATCGTCGGGATCGGAGCCTGCGGGGGAACGCAGATCACGGACTGCGTCGCTTCGGCGACGATCACGGACGAGACCGAGCCGAGGCGGCCCAGACCTGTCTTCTGCCCGGTACCGACCACGATCGCGTCGACCTTCTCGGCGCGTGCCAGCTCGAGGACGTGATCGCCGATCCGGCCGAGGCCACGCTGCGCGCGCGCGGTGATGCCGTCGCCCTCGGCGCCAAACCGGCGGAGCAGGTCGCGCTGGATCAGGGCCTCGATCTCGGGATCTCGATCGACGTGGGTCTTGGTGCCGAGGCCGTAGTGCGAGGACGAGTCGTCCGGGTAGTAGATCGCGCCGAGCACGACATCGACCGGGCCGCGCTCGCGCAGAGCGTGCGTCCACTGGATGCCGAGATCGCAGACCGCGGAGTCGTCGATGCCGAGCAGGAGCCGGAGCGGCCGCTCGCGGCGTGCGAACGCGAGCCACGGCGCGGGGTCGCGAACCGCGAGGACCGTGACGTGGGTGTGAGCGATGATCTTGTTCGCGGTCGAGCCGAGGCGCTTGTCGTTCGCATCGCCCGAGCGATGCGCGATCACGATCAAATCGGTGCCTTCGGTATCGGCGTAGCTGACGAGGGTCTCGTTGGGCTCGCCGGTCGAGAGCTCCGCGCGGACGGTCGGCAGCCCGGGGCGGGATTTGATGATCGCGTCGAGCTCGTTGCGTGCGCTCTCGAGCACCTGCTCGCGCACGGTCTCGTTGCCGGCCGTGTCGGCGACGTGCAACAGCACGACCTCGTCGTCACCGCGTTGCGAGGCGAGAGCACGGGCCACATCCAGCGCGCCAATGCTGGCAGGAGAGAGATCGGTGCCGCAGATGATCGTCATCAGGAGTCAGAGGAGAGATACGCGAACCGGCGGATCAGCTCCAGCAGCTGGTCCCGAACTTCGTCATCCAGGGCCACAAACCTGATGCCCATCCCGGGATGCAGGTTGTCGGGGGCGCCAGGCCGATACGGGTTGATCCAGATCACCTGGCCCTCGACCTCGATCTTCTCTGCGAACCGAAGATTGAGGTGCGTTCCGGGCAGCTCGGGCGTGGTGGTCCGCACGAAGATGCCGGTGGCGCTGATGTCCGTGATGTACGCGAAGAGGTAGTTCTCCTCGAGCGCGTAATCGACCTTGAGGTCGATCAACACGCGAGGTGCGCGCCGTCGTTCAGCGTCGGAGATCGACGCGGAATCGAGCACGTTTCCCTTGGCCTTCGGTCCCACGCGGCCGTCATACCGCTGGTTCGCGACGAACGTCAATGATCGTCGATCAATCGAGCGTGACGCTCATGATCTTCACGCGATCGGCGGTGTCGCGCATGTCGCTGGGAAGCTGCGGCGCGCTGATCGGCATGTTCTTCCAGTTCGGCGCGGAGCCCGTGAAGAACCCGATCCACAGATCGTACTTGCCACGCGGGAACGCGCCGCCGCCGACATTGATCGTGTGCGTGTCGATGATGTAGTCGCCAGGCTGCCAGGTCGACGTCGGGCAGCGATCCTTGATCGGCGCGTGGTCGCCATTGAAGCGCAGCGGACCATCGAAGTGCATCAGTGACTTCCATGCGCCACCGACGCCCTGGATCACCTTGTAATAGATCTTCACCTCGACCTTGGAGCCGCGCTCCATCGTGGCCGGGATGTCCCAGCCGATCAGCTCGAGCTTCTTGTCCCAGATCACCGGGACCTTCGGGCGCTGCTTGATGTTCTTGGGCTCGCTATGGAGGATCGCGGTCGCGAGCGGATTCTTGTCGGTGGTGCCGTCGAGCTTGTTCGACAGCAGCAGGTTTCGCACGTTGCGATCATCGACCACGTAGTACGGCTTGCCGCCGACCTCGCGGTGGAGTGTGCACAGCTCGGTCTGCGGCGCGATCGCGAACACCCGGTTCGGGCGGCCGAGCGCGGTGACGATCTGATCGCGCGAGTTGACCATCTCGGGCGTGGTATCGGCGTACGCGCGGGGCGCTTGACCGAGGTCGCCCATGATCACGAGCTGGTCACCCTGGGTGCGCAGATCTTTGTAGGTCTCGAACATGGCCTTGCTCGACAGGTGCTGCGCGAGCTGCGGCTGCCACACGAACGTCCAGAACCCAGCCATCACGATCGTTCCGCCGATCGCGACGGCCATCGCGACATTGCCGATCTTGCGCAACACCCGGCCGAGCTCGGTCGCGGTCGGGCGCCAGATCAGCATCGACAGTCCGAAGCCAAGCCCGACGAGCATGCCGGTGATCAAGATCCAGGTCTTGAGCGGCGCGAATAGCAGCTTCGCTTCCTTCGGATACGCGACCTGATCGAGACCAACGAGCAGCGAGCTCGCGCG
>JAYUYE010001253.1:0-2381 GCA_043752985.1 Myxococcales bacterium | reverse complement strand
GAGCACGTCGTTCGGCGTCAGCTCGCGACGATCTCCGCGCGTGTTCGCGTCCTCTGCGACGCGACGCACGATCTCGATCGCAACGCCCGGTCGCGCGCGCCACGGAAACAGCGCGCTGCCGAGCTCGAGCGCGGTGCGCGGAACGAACGGGTGCAGCGCGACGGCCAGTCGCGTCTCGAGCGCACGGATCTCGTGGAGCAGCAGCTGGGCCGTCTCGCCCGCCGATGCCGCGGGCACCGCGACCAGCGCGAGTGCGTCCGCGAGTCCGGGTGCATCCCGCTCGAGACGCGCGTGCTGCTCGGCGGTGAGCTCCGCGATGATCGCGAGATCGCCGCGGCGCACCGGGCCGCGGAAGAAATCCGCGAAGCTGCGCTCGCTCTGGCGTGACTGCCCCAGCCGGCCGAACAGGTGGAGATCCTCGAACCACAGGATGCCGCGTTGCTTACGAGCCTCCTCGAGTACCGCGAGGCAACGCTCCTCCCACTGGCCGATGTACGACATGCCGGCGATCAGCCGCTTGCCGGTCAACCGCCACACGTGATGCACGCGATCGAGGTTCTTGTGGACCGGGTAGCCGTCCTCGACGAGTCGATCCGCGATCCATTGCCGGATCAGCGTGGTCTTGCCCGAGCCGGGGGGGCCCACGACGGCAGCCGAACGCGGCCGGGGACCGCTCAGCAAATAAGTAAGCCGCTCGCGATACGGCGAGCGCGGCACGCCGGGCCGCGCGGTCCAGCCGCTCGCGTTGCGCGTCTCGTCTATCCCGAGCTGGTGCAGCATGTTCTCGGGGCGAGCTGCCGCGGCCGCGGCGCGCGGATCCTTCTTGCGCGACGGCAACTGGTCGAGCAGGGACAGCGGCTCGGTCGAGAACGCGACGGGGACCATGCGATCCTTGCCGTCGGACATCATCGTCTCGAGGTCGTCCTCGTCGAGGTCGGCGAAGTGATGACGGAAGAACGTCGGTGCGATCGTGGCGATCTCGTCGCGATCGTCGACCATGAACCAGTGCTGGCGAAAGAGCGGGTGGTAGACGACGAGGCGCTGCTTGTCAGCACTGGTCCACCGCGGCTCGACGATGAGCGGGACGACGCCATGCAGCTGGCCATCGTCGAGCTTGACGTCGACCGACGTCCGCATCAGCTCGGTACCGAGCGGTAACTGGAACAGCTCCTGTTCGATCGGTCGTGCCTTGCGCAGCACGTCGCGCAAGCGCTCGACCATGCGCTCGCGCAGCCGCACCTCGCCGACGCCCGAGACATACGCCGGGTGGAGAAGCGGCGTCAGCGCGGTCCACTCCTCCTCGCCGTCGCCGCGCCTCTGGTAGACGCCGACCGTGAAGTCGATCCTCACGGCTTGCTCTCCTTCTGGGCCTTCAGCAACGCTTCGATCGCCTGCAGCGGCCGCTCCCACTGCCACAGCGCGTCGATACCGTCGGTCACGGCGTACGCGCCGAGCAGGCGCGCGACGGCGGCCTCCTCGAGCCGCGCGGGGAGGTCGGCCCACGGGACCCCGATGTCGTCATCACCAACGCGGGTCCGATCGCCGGTGACGGTGACCTCGCGCATCGGTGCACCGCGCGCGACCCGCGGTGGCGACGGCGGGCCGGGCAGGGCGGTCCACTCGGCATCGTCGATCTCCGCGCGTTGTTCGAGCAGGTCGACCCAGGCGTGACACGCGTCGCCGGCGAGACCGTGGAACCGGTGCAGTCCCGCCTCGAGCCCGAACAGCAGGTCGGCGCTGCTGCCATAGATCCGCACGAGCGCGGCCTGCTGCGGCCGCTTGTGGAGCTCGTCCTCGACCCACGCGAGATCATGCGGGGGCCCCCAGTTCCACTTCCAGCCCGGCGCCTGCTCGCCCCACACGTGAACACTGCCGCGCCAGCCGTGTGCCTTCGCCGCACCGAGCGCGAGCTTGACCCACTCGGTGACGGCGGCGCGTGCGTCGGGTGAATGCACGAGCACGGTCGCGCCGGGGCGCACGGGTCGCAGCGCGGTGAGCAGCCAGAACAGATCGCGACGGAAGCTCTCCCGCTGCAGGATCGCACTGTCGATCAGATCGACTGCGTCGACATCGCGCGCGAGGGCATCGAGGCAGAGCTCCTCGGCGGTGCGCAGCTCGCCCTGTCCGTG
The DNA here is from genome assembly GCA_043752985.1 of Myxococcales bacterium. GTDB lineage: Bacteria > Myxococcota_A > Polyangia > Haliangiales > Haliangiaceae > JABFXX01. Next base: position 252 of record JAYUYE010001253.1, on the reverse strand, counting down.
CAGGCACGTGGTCCACCGCTCGCTCAGCCGCGCGTGCTCTCGCGAGAGCCGGGAGATCTCGTGACCGGGGAGTCCCGTGGACTGCGTGCCGTGCTCGTCCTGTTTCTTGCGCGCCGCGGTGGCGAGGGTCGCCTCGAGCTCGCCGAGCTTGTCTTTGACCGCGACCGCTGCGGGGTGCGCGAGCTCGCGATCGGTATCGCGACGCAGTCCACCGAGCGCGAGCGCGGAGCGGACCATCCGGCGCCCGGTCGT
>JAYUYE010001252.1:0-2383 GCA_043752985.1 Myxococcales bacterium | reverse complement strand
ACGCCGAGCTCGCGGTTGTCACGGATTCCGAGGGAGTCTTCGTGCTGGTCGGTCTCCGGCCGGTCGCGGCGGTGACCGTGGTCGGCGTCGATCACGAGCCGGTCGTGGTCGAGACCACAGGCGCGGAGCTCGTGGTCGAGCTGACCCGTCGCATCGCGGTCGGTGGCACCGATGGCGAGGTGATCGAGATCTCGGGCGGGAGGCTCGTGGCCACTCCAGGTGCGGTCACGGTCGAGCGCGCGGAGGTGACCCGGGTGCCGGGGTCACGTGGCGACGTGTTGTCGGGGGTGAAGAACCTGCCGGGCATCGCGAACAATGGATCGCTGACCCCGCTCTCCGCTGGGCTGATCATCCGCGGCGCGTCGCCCGAGGACTCGCGAATCCTCGTCGACGGTTTCGAGATCCCGGTGCTCTACCACTTCCTCGGTGTCCAGTCGGTGCTGCCGTCCGAGATGATCGAGGACATCGAGTACCAGCCGGGCACGTTCGGCACGAGCCACGGCCGCGCGTCGGGCGGCCTGGTCGCAGTGACCTCACGCGAAGGCGCGACCGAGCACGGCGGGTTCGCGGAGATGTCGTTCGTCAACGCCGCGGGCCTGGTCCAGGGACCGATCGGCGATCGCGGAAGCTACGCGGTCGCCGGCCGGCGCTCGGTGATCGACGCGATTCTCCCCGGCGTGTTGCCGGCGGACTCGGGTCTCGATTTCACGGCGTACCCGACGTACTACGACTACCAGGGCAAGCTGACCTATCGGCCCGAGCCGCGCTGGAAGCTTGCGGCGTTCGTGTTCGGTAGCGATGATCGTGTGGAGCTGTTGTCCGATGGCGACAACGCGGCGGATCCGGCCGCCGCAGGACGATTCGCGAACTCGACGAGCTTCACCCGCCTGATCGCATCCGCGACGTACCGCCACGCGGGACTCACGAGCGTGACCGGCATCTCCGGCTTCACCGATACCAACCACTTCAGCGTCGGCGCACAGCGGTTTTTGAACCTCGACCGGGATGGGCTCGCGGCCCGGTCGGAGCTGACCTGGGAGGCATCGAAGCGGCTGCGGATCGTGTCGGGCGCCGAGGTCGACGTGACCCGCACGAAGTTCGACATCGTGTTCACGCGGCCGCCACGCGAGGGCGATCCGCGCGGGCCCAACTTCACCGAGGACGCACTGCTCGTGACGCGCGGTTCGACAACGAACCCGGATCTCGGTGCATGGAGCTCCGCGACCATGTGGCCCGTGCCGCAGCTCGAGCTCACGGCAGGCATGCGGGTCGACGCCTTCGTCCGCAACGAAGTCGTGGTCGCTCAGCCGCGCGGGCAGGCACTGTGGCGCGTGGCGGATGGCTCGACGGTGAGCGCGGCGGCCGGCCTCTACACGCGACCTCCCGAGAACCTGGACGAGGCCCTCCAGGACGACGCGGATCCCGAGCGGGTGATCCAGTCGAGCCTCGGTGTCGAGCAGCGGCTCGCGACCGGGCTGACCGTGCAGGCAACCACGTTCTATAACCGGATGAGCGATCTCCTCGTGCTCACGGCGGATCGCCGCGACGAGATGTCGCTCGGTGGCTACGACAACGTCGGCAGCGGTACCGCGTACGGGATCGAGCTCCTGCTCAAGCTGCGCACGCCCGACACGTTCGGCTGGCTCGCGTACACCGGCGCGCGCTCGGTGCGTCGCGACGGTCCGGGCATGCCCGAGCGTCGGTTCGACTTCGATCAGACGCACAACCTGATCGCGGTTGGATCCTGGAAGCTTTCGCCGAACTGGCAGCTCGGCGGACGGTTCCAGCTCACGACCGGCAAGCCATTCACGCCCGTCACCGGCGCCGTGTATCAGGCGGATGCGGATCTCTATCTGCCGACGTACGGAGCGCCGGCATCGCAGCGCTTCGAGTTCCAGCACCAGCTCGATCTTCGCGTCGATCGCATGTGGCGATTCGACCGCTGGCGATTCTCCGCCTACCTCGACATCAGCAACGTGTACCTCAACGCTGCCGCGACCGACTACTCCTACAACTTCGACTACTCCGCACGCACCGCGATCACGACCCTGCCGATCATTCCCTCGATCGGCCTGCGAGGAGAGATCTGATCATGCGCCACCTTGGACTGCTGCTTCCGGTGCTCGCTGGTTGCACCGATGTGCCCGAGCCCTTCGATCTCGATCACGCGCGGATCATGGCGGTCCGCATCGAGCCGCCATCGCTCGAAGCGAACGCGACCGCCACGATCGACGTGCTGGTGACCGACTCGAGCGTGATGCCACGCGTCGCGGATCCGGACGCCGTCACCGTCACGCTGCCCGCCGAGGCCGCCGCGTTCGCGCGCTACCTCACGCGCACCCCGGGGGGCTGGCAGCTGACCGCACCCGACGCCGCGACCCTC
>JAYUYE010001251.1:0-6078 GCA_043752985.1 Myxococcales bacterium | reverse complement strand
ACCTCGTGCTCCCGCAGCAGGACATGGAGCGCATCGAGGAGTTCATCAGCCGCAAGCAATATCAGGATCAGGTCTATCGGTCCTGGGGTTTCGGCGAGCGCGTCGGGTACGGCAAGGGGCTGATCGCCCTGTTCTCGGGACCACCGGGCACCGGCAAGACGATGCTCGCGGGGCTGATCGCAAAGGCACTCGACCTCGACATGTACCAGGTCGATCTCGCGCAGGTCGTGTCGAAGTGGGTCGGCGAGACCGAGAAGCAACTCGGTCAAGTGTTCGATCAAGCAGAGCGCGCACACGCGGTGCTGCTGTTCGACGAGGCCGACTCGCTGTTCGCGAAGCGCACCGAGGTCAAGGGTGCCAACGATCGCTACGGCAACATGGCGACGAACTACCTGCTCCAGCGGCTCGAGCAGTACACGGGCGTCGCGGTCCTCACGACGAACAAGGACACCGCACTCGACGAAGCACTCCAGCGTCGACTCACGCTCCACCTCCGGCTCGAGATCCCGGATGTCGAGGAGCGGACGCGGCTGTGGCAGACCTTCCTGCCGCCGCGCGCACCGGTCGAGCGCGACATCAACCTCACCGTGCTCGCGAACGAGTTCGAGCTCTCGGGCGGCTACATCAAAAATGCGGCGGTTCGTGCCGCGTTCCTCGCCGCGCAGGCCGGAGCACCGATCGGAATGGAGATCCTCCGCCTCGCATCTGCGCTCGAGCTCGAGGATATGGGTCGTGTCGTCTGGCAGCGTGCCGCCGACATGAGCCATCCGTCGCTCCTGATGAGCTAGCTACTTCTTGTCGTCCTTCTCGTAGATCGCGGCGATCGCGATCGGCAGCGACTTGTTGAGGGCGAGGGCCATGTCGGTCACCTCGCCCATCGGCGCGCGCGCCTTGAGCTTCGCGATCAGCGGTCCCATCGCGGTGTCAGGGAGCTTGGCGCGACTCGCGAGCCGGCCGAACACCTCGGCCATCGTGTCGCCCATCGGCTCCTTCGGGTCGTCGATGTACAGCGACGCCAGCATGTTGATCTTGACCGCGAGCTCGTAGGTCGCGGCCGCGGTCTCGCCGAAGTCGGTCTTGATCGTCTCGCCGAGCGTCTTGCCCTGCTCCCGCAACAGGTAGTGCATGCCCGCGGCACCGTCCTCGGCCGCCTTGCCGGTCGGCGCAGGGAGCGGCGCGAGCGGGATCTTCAGCGTGATGTCGGCGATCGTCTGGGCTGCCTTGAACGTCCGGCCAACCACGGCGGGCTCGGCGCGGCCGTTGACCATCGCGGCCTGCGAGAGCTTCTGGCCGAGCAGGTACATCTGGCCCTCGCGCGACGTGGGTACACCGCCGGCCTTGGCGCCGAGATCAGGCTCGTTTTCCTGCTTGCTGCAGGCAGCCGCGAGCACGGTGAGGACGAGCAAGACGAGAGCGACACGGTTCGGTGAGCGATTCATGGGGACGCGATCCGGGCGTGGAGACATGTCCAACCATCGCACGCGCGACATGGGATCCTGGAACCATGGGTGCGCTGGTTCGGTCGCGAACCGCGTGTTCGTGACCTCGTCACGGGGTCCGCGCAGGGAGTGACTATGGCGTGACGTAGTCGCCGCGCGACTCCTTCGCGATCAGGTTCATGATCATCACGGCGCGCTGCTCGGAGCCCTTGCTCCACGAGGTGTCGACACCGAACGCTTTGGCGAGCTCGACGTTCATCCGGTGCCCCTCGAGCGCCTTCTCGAGATGCTCGCGGACGCGCTCGTGGACCTCGGCGACATACTTCGGCCGGGTCGCCACCTCGATCCGCGTGGGGTACGGCGCCTTGACGTGCGCCTCCCACAGCTCCACGAAGATCTGCGACATCTGATAGCCCGACGCGGTCGCCCAGTAGGCGTGCTTGAACCCGAGGCTGGCTTTCCAGCGGTCGTAGGCCTGCGTGGCGAGCACGCGCTTGGTCTCGAGGTCGGCGACCATCTCGTCATCGCCCGTGCGCAGCGGCGCGGCCGCGAACCGGCGGTGCATGAGCTCGCCGCGGTAGTAGTGCGCCATCGCGATGTAGTACGGGTCGTCGATCCGCGGAGCCTTGCGCCAGTCGCTGATCGCCCCGCCGAGGGTGGCGTCCGCCGCGTCGAGCTGACCCTGTTCGAGCTGGACGAAGCCCTTGCGCGCCTGCGCCTCGATGCGGTCGGCGTAGGTCAGGTTCGTGCGGGCGAGCGCGGCGTCGAGCGTGATGACCGCCTCGGGCCACTGCTTGTGGTCGGCCTGGAGCGCCGCGATGTAGAGGTGGCCGTCGATCGACTCGCGCGCCTTCGGATAGGTAGCCACCAGCTCGCGCAGCGTGGTGATGGTCGAGCTGAGATCGCCCTGCCCGTCGTAGACCGCCGCGATGTTGAACAGCGACACCGGCGCGTAGATCGAGTCAGGGAACTCGGCGATCAGCTGGCGATAGCGCGCGATCGCGTCCTTCGTGTTGCCGGCCTTCGCCGCCTCGTTCGCGAGCCGGAACAGATCGGCCGAGGCGACCGAGGTCAGCTCGGGCTCGCCACCCACGCCGCCACCCGTCGCGCGGATCCGGATGATGTCGAGGTCGACGACGCGCGGATCTCGCGCAGTCAAACCCGAACTGGAGGGATCGACACGCGGCGCGTGAATTCTTGCGGCGGCGAGATCGTCTGCTGGTGTGATCGCGGGTGCGGGCCCGGGTAGCGTCGACGTCTTCGAGCTGCCGCCGCAGGCAGCGATGAGGAGGAGGAAGAGCGGGATGGTCCGCATTCCTAGTTATGACGTATGACGACCCGGATCGGTGTGCCCAGCAACCCAACGCTTTCGCTTGACTGTTCTCGTGTCACACCGCTTTGCTATGTGGTGATCACTCCATGAAGGTCGCGTTCACGCACAATCTTCGGTTGACCGACGTCCGGGAGACCGAAAAAGAGGCCGAGTACGACAGCGCTGAGACGGTGAGCGCGATCGCGACTGCGATCGAGGCTGCTGGCCACGAGGTCGAAAAGGTCGAAGTTTCCGGTCCCGCGGCCAACCTCCTCGAGCGGCTCGAGGCCATCGACCCGGACATCATCTTCAACACCGCCGAGGGCCAGTCCGGGCGGATGCGTGAAGCGTTCTACCCGGGGCTGTTCGAAGAGCTCGGCATCCCGTACACGGGCTCCGACGCGTACACGAACGCCGTCACCCTCGACAAATGGGTCACGAAGCTGATGGTCGGTCGCGCCGGGATCGACACCGCGCGCGGCATGCTCGTCACCGTTCGTAACTTCGAGCACGTCACGGAGCGCGGCCTCGGGCTCGCGTTCCCGGTGATCGTGAAGCCGAACCACGAAGGCTCGTCCAAGGGCATCTACAACGGTGCGCTCGGCTCCTCCGTCATCCGCGAGCCCAAGGATCTGGCGAGCGCCCTCAAGAGTGCGCTCCGATCGTATCCCGATGGCGTGCTCGTCGAGGAGTACATCGAGGGCGCGGATGTCTCGCTCGGCTTCATCGAGGGTGTCGGCCACGACGATGGCCTGCTGACTCCCGTCGAGATGCTGTTCGAGCCGAACGGCAACACCTCCGGCGAGCGCCAGTTCAACATCTACGACTACCGGCTCAAGAACGTCGAGCCCGGCAAGGTTCAGTACCGCTGCCCTGCGAACATCCCGCGCGATGTCGCGGCGCGCCTGCGCTCGATCTCGATGGACGTCGTTCGCGCGCTCGGCCTGCGCGACATGGCGCGGCTCGACTACCGCGTCACGCAGGAGGGCCGGATCTACCTGCTCGAGGCCAACGCCCTCCCGCAGCTCGCGTCGCACTCGTCCCTGTTCGCGGCCACGGCGCAGGTCGGCCTGACCTACAACGCCACGATCGCCGCGATCCTCAACGCCGCGGCCCTCCGCTCCGGTCTCGCGACCGCGGCGCAGCTGTCGGGCGGCGGCCGTCGCCCGCGCCGGGTGCAGCCGATCCGCGTCGGCTTCACGTACAACGTCAAGCGCAGCCAGGCTGGCGATGACGAGGCCGAGTGGGATCCGCCGGAGACGATCATCGCGATCGCCAACGCGCTCGCCCGCCAGGGTCACATCGTCGTCCACCTCGAGGCCACGCCGGACCTGCCGCGCGTCCTCGCAGAAGCCGATGTCGACCTGATCTTCAACATCGCTGAAGGCGTCGAAGGCCGTAACCGCGAGGCCCAGGTGCCCGCGCTGTGCGAGCTGCTCGGCATCCCGTACACGGGCTCCGACTCGGCGACCCTCGCGATCGCGCTCGACAAGGCGCTCGCGAAGAAGGTGCTGATGCAGCACGACATCCTGACGCCGAAATTTCAGCTCATGGAGACCTCGCGCGAGCGGCTCGACAGCAACATGAAGTTCCCGCTGATCGTGAAGCCGAACGCCGAGGGCTCGTCCAAGGGCATCGACTCGACCAACGTGGTCGACACCGAGGAAGAGCTGCGCGCCGCCGTCAAGATCTGCGTCGAGAAGTACCGCCAGCCCGCGCTCGTCGAAGAATACATCGCCGGTCGCGAGTTCACGGTCGGCCTCCTCGGTGACAAGCGCCCGCGCGTGCTGCCACCGATGGAGATCAAGTTCAAGAAGGACAATCCGCGCCCGGTCTACGACTACAGCGTCAAGCAAGAGTGGGAGCAGCACGTCTACTACGAGTGCCCCGCGAAGCTCACCGAGTCCGAGCAGAAGGCGATGGAGAAGATCGCCCGCGCCACGTTCTGGGCGCTCGACTGCCGCGACGTCGCTCGTGTCGATCTCCGCATGGACGCCGAGGGCAGGATCTACGTCCTCGAGGTCAACCCCCTGCCCGGCCTGACCCCGGACTACTCGGACCTCGTGCTGATCGCCAAGGCGATCGGCATGGAGTACGACACGCTGATCGCCGAGATCATGGTCGGCGGGCTCCGCCGCATGCGCGACAAGCGCCGCGAGGAGCGCGAGCTCGAGCGCGAGCGTGAGGCCGCGAGCAACCAGAAGTTTCTCGCCGACAAAGGCGAGAAGGCTGCGAAGCGGATGCCCAAGCTCGACGGCAAGCTCGAGAAGCTCGAGAAGGCGGAGGCGAAAGCAGAAGCCAAGGCGGAGGCGAAGGCCGAAGCTGCCAAGGCAAACGGCAATGGCAGCGGCAACGGAGCTGGCGGCACCGGCGGTACCGGAAGCAGCAGCGGCAACGGTGGCGGCGGTTCGACTGACAAGGACGCTGCACCCGTCCGCGTGAAGCGCGAGCGCTCCGAGCCCGTTGGGCCGGCCGCGCGCCCGGGCTCTGCGATCGAGACCACCGAGGTCGCTGAGCCGCGCCGGCCGATCACGAATCCAACGACGAACTGATCGCAGCGACCACGTCGCCCGTGCGCCGCCGCTGAACACGGCGGCGTTCGGCGTTTGGGTCCGCGGTGGGTCGCGACGCTCCATTCGCGGTTCGCGGCGCCGCGAATCGCGTCGCCCGCGCGCGGTCTCCGGCGTCGCGTACTTCGCTCGCATCCCCGGAGGGCAAGTCAGGGAGCAGAGCCGTTCGGAGCTACCAGCCACTCCGGTCGCGTTCGCGATGTCAGCGCAAGACAAGCAGGATCTCCGCGCGTTCCTGGAGCTGCTCCAGGGAATTCGTGCTTCACTCGCCGCATGGCGTTGGAGCAGGAACAGAAGGCGGCGCTGCGCATCCTCGAAGGCATCGAAGAAGGAACCATGAGCGCGGCGGATTCGTTCGCGCTCGTGGACGAGGCGGACCCCGCGCTCGTCTACCTGATCTTCACGTGGTTGCGGAAGCGGTACGCGGACCACGCGAACGCGGATGCCGTGATCGGCCGGCTGCTCGCGATCAGCAACCGCTACACGGCGGTGACGAAGAAGATGAACGAAGGCAAGACCGACGCGGTCGTGGCCTGGTTCGAAGAGAACTACTCGTACAAGGACCTGCCCAAGCAAGAGTTCATCGAGCTGATCATCGAGAAGCTCGAAGGGTAAGGCTAGACTCCGGGTCGGTGAAGGTCGCAACTCGCATCACGATGGCGACCGCGGTCGTCGTGGCGATCGCGTCGGCGACCTACGCGATGTTTGATCTCCGGGCGCGCGTCGCGGAGCGGCAGATGGCGCTCGAGCGCGAGGC
>JAYUYE010001250.1:0-6093 GCA_043752985.1 Myxococcales bacterium | reverse complement strand
CAGGGGAGCTCGAGACCGAGGACGAGATCCGGCCGCAGGCGACGCGCATGCTCGGGGACCCGCGCGCACTTCGGCTGATCTGGGACTTCCATCGTCAGTGGCTCGCGCTCGACCGGATCATGAGCGACGAGCACGAGGTCCGGACGAGCGACGTCGATCCCGCGTGGACGACCACGACGCAAGCGTCAGCTCTCCGCGAGTCACGCATGTTCGTCGAACGGTCGTTTACCGACGTCGGTACGCTGCGCGATCTGCTCACCAGTCCACGCGCGTGGGTCAACAGCGAGATGGCGCGCGTGTATGGCGTCGACGGACCTGCGACGGCCGACACCTGGCGTGAGGTCGCGTTGCCCGCGGAGCAACGGGCCGGAATTCTCACGCGTGCTGCGTTCCTCGCCGGGTACTCCCACCGTGGAGGAACGTCTCCCCCGATTCGCGGCAACGCGATCAACCTCCGTCTCCTGTGTCAGCTGCCTGCACCGCCGCCGGATGGCGTCGACCTGTCGATGCCGATGCCGGCGCCGAACACCGGCCCGCAAACCAATCGCATGTTGTTCGAGGCGCGAACCGCCGGTAGCTGCCAGCAGTGTCACCACTCGCTGAACGGCTTCGGGTTTGGCTTCGAGAGCTACAGTGCGAGCGGTGCGTTCGTGACCGAGCAGCAAGGGCTGGCGGTCGATCCGACCGGCGAGATCACCGGGACCGACGTCGATGGAACATTCGCCAATGCCATCGAGCTCTCGACGCTGCTCGCTCGGAGCAAGGTCGTCCATCGGTGCGCGGCCCAGAAGTGGATCGAATATGCGCTCGGGCGCGTGCCGACCACCGACGAAGCCGCGGTCGTCGAGGAGATCCAGGTGCGCTTCATCGAGAGCCGCGGCGACCTGCGCACGCTGCTCACCGAGATCGTCGCGTCCGAGACCTTTCGCCTGCGCACGAGGCCGACCACACCATGATGAAGCGCCGCCAGCTCCTCAAGGCACTCGGCATGAGCGGACTGGCGAGCCTCGTCACTCTCGGCGCGAGCCGCCGAACGAGAGCGGCGGAAGCTGCACCTCCCCCCAGGAGAGTGATCTACTTCGTCACCGCTCACGGACACACGCCCAGCTCCTGGATGCTGCCCGTCCCCGGGGGCAGTGACCTCGCGTTCTCCGACCGTCCGTTGACACCGATGCTGCGCGACGAGATGAGTGCGGTCCTCCAGCCACTGCACCCGTATCGAGATCGGTTGCTCGTCGTCGAGGGCCTGTCGAACACGGTCAACCTGTCAAACATCGAGGAGGCGTGGCGCGACAACACCGATCCGAACAACCACTCGATCGCGGTCGCAGGCCTGCTGACCTCCAATCGCGTGCGCCAGCAGCAGGGCGTCCCGTGCACGGGCGGCGCACGCTCGATCGATCAGGAGCTCGCGTTGCGAACCGCCGCGCCGGGCCGGTTCGGGTCACGCGTCTACGGCTTTAACTACGTACCGAATCTGACCGTCGCGCCGTTCTCGTTCGTTGGCCCCGGGCAATCCGCCCCCATGGTGTCGTCGCCCGAGGTCGCGTATCAGGATCTCCTGGGCGGCTACGTTCCGCCGCCCTCGGGGCCGCCCGTGGGTCGCGACCAGCTCATCGCGTCGCTCCGGCCGTCGGTGCTCGATCTCGTTGCTCGCGAGTACACGTTTCTCGGGGCGCGCCTGGGCTCCGAGGCACGAGACCGGCTCGACGCTCATCGAGCGCTCATCCGCGACCTGGAGCTGAGCCTCGGGGCCGGCCCTTCTGCGCTGTGCGATCCGAGCTTCACGGCCGACGGCCACAAGGTCACGCAGTTCATGCGTCTGATCAAGCTGGCGTTCGCGTGTGACCTCACGCGAGTCGTCACCTTCGTTGCCCCGGTCCCGCAGTGCCCGGAGTTCGGTTATCCCGCCGATGCCCAGGTCCATCCGTACGCCCACCAGGCCATGCCGGGCGGCAGCTCGTGCGGCGCGCCCTACGTACCGATGGCGGAGCGAGCGATCCGCGACCTCGGCGTCTGGTACGCAAATCACTTTGCGTACTTGCTCGAGCAGCTCGACAGCGTGAGCGAGGGCAACGGCACCATGCTCGACAACACCGCCGTCGTCTGGCTCACCGAGCTCGCCACGCCCCACCACTTCCACAACGATCTGTTTGCGGTCATCGCGGGCGGCGGCAATCTCGGTCTGCGCTCCGGCCGCTACGTTCGCTACCCGCGAACCTTCACGAGCCCGAAGCCCAACCATGTCCTTCTCGGCCCGGCGACCAACCGGCTGCACGTCAGCGTGCTTCGCGCGATGGGCCAACCCGATCAGTCGTTTGGGGCAAGCTCGGTCCTCGATTCCGCGGGTGGGGTCATCCCGCTCGACGGCACGTTGACCGAGCTGTTCACCTAGCCGCTGGTCCAAGAACAGTGAAACCCAGAACCGGCGATTGCGGCGGTCGCAGTGATCGTCCGCCGGAGCTAGTGCGCCGCGGGCGTCGCGTGGAGGATCGCGTCGCTCGGCGGCTGCGGCAGGCCCGGGTTCTCGTTGAAGATCACCGTGCCCGGCTGCGCGACATCGACCGACCACTGGAAGCCGTCGATGACAGCGAGCGAATCGAAGGCGTGGTCCGACGTGTCCCAGACGGCGATCCGGAGCGTGATGACCTCGCCCGGGGTCACGTTGCCGCTCGTGACGAGCCAGCCCGTGGCGCCGCCGGTGACGGAGTTCGTGTCGCACGAGCCGGACTCGGGGTCGTCGAAGCCGGTACCGGTGAGCTGGTTGGTCCCGGTGCACGTCGAGATCGAACCGGCCTGGCCCGAGCACCCCGTCTCGCCGTTGATGCACTGCGTGAACAGGCCGGTGTTGCCGTGGCCGAGGTTCACGCCGACGGGCACTTTGCTCATCGTTCCCATCGGCTGGTAAAACGCGAGGTTCTTGTCCATCGGGTTCGGCGGCGTGCCGTTGTAGGTCGAGTCGAGGAGGACCACGAAGAAGTCGTTGAACGAGCTGCACGTCCACTCGGGGAATTCGGCCGAGTAAAAGTTGGTCGAGAGGCGGAACGACTTCGCGTTGGTCGGAACGCGGATCGTCAGCTTGAGCATGACGGGGTCGTTCGCGATCAGGCCGTTCGGGTCGGGGCAGCCCGGCGCGTTCGGCAGGTTCATGTTGTTGAGCATGAACCAGTCGGTCGGATACGGAGAGGTGTTCGTGCCCGTGTGCGTGTAGCTGACGAAGTCGTGGTAGCCGGGCATCAGGTCGCCCTTGGCCGCTGCGCCGCCCGTCGAGAGGATCGCGAGGTTGACGCCGCCCTGGGGCATGAGGCCCTGTCCGAAGCGCGGGCGCACCGAGTGGCCCTCGGTGTCGGGGACGCCGGAGCCGTCGGCGAGGGTGAGCGAGCCACTGATCACGCCCCACTTCTTGTCGGTCAACGTCGCGGTCTGGCAGATGTCGATGGCGCGCGCGAAGTCGAGGCCGTTCGTGGTGTTCGAGGCGATGTTCTGGTCGCAGAGATAGATCGTATCGTCGACGACGCCGTTGCAGTCGTCATCGAAGTTGTTGCCGGCGGCGTCGAACGCGCCTTGGTTGACGAGCTCGGGCCTGCTGCACTCGGTGGAGTCGCAACAATCACCGCCACACGTGGACACGCCATCCATGTCGCGGTCCTCGTTCTCGTCGGCCATGCCGTTGCAGTTGTTGTCGACGCCGTCGTTGCAGGCGGCGCCGTTCTCGCCGACGGGGACGACCTCGCCGATGCACTGGCTCCACACGCCGCCCTCGTCGCAGGTGCGCTCACCGCCGACGCACGGGCCGATGTCCGCGGTACCTTCGACGCCGGAGTAGCAGTCCTCGACCTCACCCGGCTGGCAGTCGCCAGCGAGGCAGCGGCCGTGGATGCAGGCGAAGTCGGTCGCGCAGGCGTTACCGCACGAGCCGCAGTTCAGCGGGTCGACCTCGGTATCCGTGGGGCCACCCGCACACTCGCGAGCGCCACTCGAGGGGCCACAAGCGACCAGTCCTACGGCCAAAAGGGATGAGAGTCCGAGGCTATAGGCGAGCTTGGTCATGGGGCTCCTAGGGGCGCGAAACATCCCTCCTACGCACCGCAAGAGCAAGGGCAAAACGTCACCGTACTATTGCTTGAAGATCACAGTTCCTGGCTGCGACGCATCAACCGACCACCGGAAGCCGTCGACTGCGGCGATCGAGTCGAGGACGTGATCGCTCGTGTCCCAGATCGCGATGCGGAGCTTCATGATCTCTCCAGGGTTTACGTTGCCGCTGGTCTCGAGCCAGCCCGTGCCGCCGCCCTGCAGGGCGCTGGCGTCACACGATCCGGGGGTCGGCGTATCGAGACCCGTACCCATCAGCTGGGTGGTCCCGGTGCACGTCATGATGGTGCCGCTGCTGCCAGCGCAACCGGTCGCACCATTCATGCACTGGGTGAACAGACCGGTGTTGCCATGGGCGAGGTTGACGCCGACCGGGTACTTCGCGTTCGCGTTGCCCGCGTAGAACGCGAGGTTCTTGTCGGTCGGATTCGCGGCGGGACCGTTGTAGGCCGAGTCGAGGAGAACGACGAAGAAGTCGTTGTACTCGGAGCAGGTGTACTCCGGGAACTCCGACGAGAAGAAGTTGGTCGCGAGCTTGAACGACTTCGCGTTCGTGGGGACGCGGACGGTGAGCGTCAGCATCACCGGATCGTTCGCCTCGTTGCCGCTCGGATCGGGGCAGCCCGGCGCGTTCGGCAGGTTGCCGCCGTTCGCCATCAGAAAGTCGGACGGAAACCCCGACGTCTTGTTGTTGCCATTGAACTGCGGCGTGTTCTCGAAGTCCTGGTAGGCCGGGTTGGTGTCGCCGCGGCCGGCCGCAGCGCCCGTGCTGAACAGGGCCATGTTGAGGCCGCCGCGCGGCATCACGCCGCTACCGAAGTGATCGCGGATCGACTGCGCGGCGGGTGCCGGCACACCCGTGCCGTCGGCGAGGGTGAGGGTCGCGCTGATCACGCCCCACTTCTTCTCGGTCATCGTCGCGGTCTGGCACAGGTCGATCGCCTTCGCGTAGTCGTTCGCGTTGAGCGTGCCCGACGCGAGCCCCATGTCGCAGAACGGCAAAGTGTCGTCTTTGACGCCATTGCAATCGTCATCGACGTTGTTGCCCGCGGCGTCGAACGCGCCCGCGTTAACCGAGCCCGGCATGCTGCACTCGGTGGAGTCACAGCAGTCACCGCCGCAGGTCGTGATGCCGTCGCCATCGCGATCCTCGTCCTCGTCGGTCTTGCCATTGCAGTTGTTGTCGACGCCGTCGGTGCACAGCTCCTGGGACGGCGCGATTTCGCCGGTGCAGCGCCCCCACACGCCGGTCGATTCGCAGGTGATCGTTCCGCCCTTGCACGGTCCGACACCGTTGGTGCCGTCCTGCCCTGTGAAGCAGTCCGTGGTCTCCCCCGGATCACAGGCGCCGCCTTCGACCGGTGGGTTATTGCGGCCGGCAGGGCCGCACGCGGCGAGCCCGATAGACAACACGAGCACTGCGATCGATCGCGGGAACAACATGGGCGCCTCCAAGGGCGCGGAGCATACGCCCTCAGGCCCCAGCGACCGCAAGCACGATCAACCGGTGCGCACGGAGAAGTCGCGAACGGAAACAATCTGCTTGGTATCGGGGTCGGCCAGGAAGCTGCGTCCGGAGCCAATCCGGCCGTCGAAGGCCAGGAGGTACCAGACGTCGAGCGTCCACCGATCGTGATCCGTCTCGCACGGCGGCGTCCACGACACCGCTTCGAGGTCGCCGAGGTACGTCGGCCGCGACGGCGAGGCCGAGACCAGCTTCTGGTACTCGTCGCAGGTCTGGACCAGGGCGACCGCGCCCGCGGCATCGCGCGACGCGACCGTGCGGCGCCATGCAGAGGTCAGGCGGCAGCGGCCGATCGATCCAGCGGGAGACAGCTCGATCTCGTACGCCTCGTCGGCCGCGAGGCCGTCGAAGTCGGGGACGTCGAACTCGGGGTACTTGTCGCGCTCGGCGATCTGCTCGAGCCGATCGTCAAACGCCTCGAAGCCAGCCTCGAGGGTGTCCTCGCCGTAGTAGCCGTAGATCCGGAGCACGAG
>JAYUYE010001249.1:0-6093 GCA_043752985.1 Myxococcales bacterium | reverse complement strand
TCCTTCGGCAGCGAGATCAGCGCCGGCCGATCCAGATCCTCGAAGAGTTCGCGCCGCGACTTGCCGTACCGCTTCATGACGCGGTTGTTGAGGTCGGTCACGAGTGCGGCGATGTGCTCGTTCAGCTCGTCGAGCGAGAAGCAGGTGACGTTGCGCAGCCGCGCGAGGATCCAGCGCTGCGCGATCAGCACGCCGCCCTCGACCTTCGCCTTGTCCCTCGGCTTCATCGGCCGCGCCGGCAAGATCGTCGTCGAGTAGTGCTGCGACCACTCCTCGTACGTCCGCTGGATTCCTGGTTCGTACCGACTCGCGATCACGACGCCGCTCTTGAGCTGATCGGGCACGAGCGCGTGCGGTGTGCCGCCGAGAAACTCGACGAGCCGGACGTGGCTCGCGATCCAGTCGGCGGACCGCTGCGTCGCTGTCGCCTCGACGTACGTGTAGTTCGACGCGCCCATCACCGCGACGAAGAGCTCGACCTCGGTGCGCGCTCCGGTCTTCGCGTCGACGATGCTCGGCCGCTTGCCGGAGTAGTCGACGAAGCACTTCTCGCCGGCCTTGTGGACCTGGCGCATCGTGACCTTCAGCCGATCAGCCCACGCGTTGTAGAGCTCGACAAACTTCGTGTAGCCGTACGCGCCGCGCGGATTCACCGCCAAGTATTCCTCGTGCAGCAGCCGCAGCGTCACGCCGGTGCGCCGCAGCTCGAGGTGAATCACCGCAGGATTCGGCTCGGGACGCAGCTCGCCGTTGAGCACCGGCGGCGGATACATCCGCGCGTCGAGCTCCTCGTCGCTCAGCGCCTCGACGTCGGCCCAGCAGGTGATGTTCGCGCGCCTCGCGCGCGCGACCACCTGCGTCGGGCTGCCGACGCCAACCCCGATCACGCGCGCGATCTCTCGATGGCTCCGATCGAGCAGCCACTTCAGCCGTAGGATCTCTCGCGTCTTCCGCATGGACAGTCGCTCCGTGGGCACAGGCACTCCTCCCGGAGCGCCCTCTAAGCACCGTCCCCAACGCGGCGTCAGCCGACGCCCTCGTGCCGTGAGGGTCTACCAGCCCTCTGACCCACCAGAATTGGTCGGGCCAACGATCACGATGCCGCGGTTTCGGTGATCACGATGCCGCGGTTTCGGCGATCACGATGCGGCGGTTTCGGTGATCACGATGTCGCGAACTGCGCACGGCTCGCCACGCTCGTCCTCGACAAAACCAGCGTTGGTGCTCGTGTTCCATGCGTTTGGCCGAGCGGTGTCCCGGAAACGGAACGACAGCACGGCGAACGCCGAGAGCTTCGATCTTTCGGACGCCGTGTCCGGAATAGAACCCGCGGTCCGTCGCGACCATGATCGGTGGCTTGCCGAAGACCGCGATGTGGCGTTCGACCGAGGACACCAGGAGTTGCGAATCGTGATTTCCGTCGACGATCGTCACGTCGGTCACGAGGCCGCCCTCGGCCTCCTGCACCTTCACGAGCGCGCCGAACTCGGTGGGCTTGTGCAGCTTCCCTCGACGAAGAATTCGCGCTCCTGATTCGAAGATGCTGAGCAGCTTTCCCTCGGAAACGGGCATGCCCCGCAGCACGCGAGCGCGGGTCTGCTTGATCACCTGCGTGGACTTCGGGATGAACCGACCGAGCTGATACACGGCCCGAGCAAGCGCTCGCCGTCGCTTACCCTTCGCCTTCTTGATCGCCCGGAGTCCTGCGCGGCGCGCTCGAATCGCTTGCCGCGTGATCCGCGCCGTCACCTTCACCAGCCGCCGGTACGGTTTCACGATCGCTTCCCTTGCCTCGTCGCCGCGCTTTCGTAGCGCGTACCCGATCTCGAGGGTCCGACGCGCGATGCTTCGCCGCACGTCGGTCCGGACGAAAGGGAGCTTGGCGCCAGCCTCCTCGAGCTTTTCCATCTCACGTGACAGCACTCGGACCGAGTCCGCGCACAGCGAGCTGTCGGTCGGATAGTGAATCGGCGCTTCGACGACGGTGGTGTCGACACGGAGCCGCCGCCCCTTGCTCACGCCTCGAACGCGAGCCACTTCGACGACTCGGTCAAACACCCGCTTGAGGACATCTCCGTCGAGAAGCTGACCGTAACGAACCATCGTCTTGGCGTCGGGGACTGCGCCACCGTCGATGCGACAGAATCGTCGATAGACGTAATTGCCCGTCACCTCCCACTGCAGCTGCTCGTAGCTCCAGCTCCGAATGTGCTTGAGCACCAGCAGCCTCAGCACCACCTCGGCGGGCGTGCTCGGTCGTCCGGTCCGAGCGCTCTGCTTGTGCCGCTTCGTCAGCGCCTCGAAGACGACGTCGACCAAGCCCGGGTCGTCGAGCACCGGATCGATGCGCTTGAGCACCGGATCCATCAGCGCCTCGGGACGGGGAATCCCGCCGAAGGCGAACCAGTCATCGAACGAGGTCTGACCGCGGCGGCGCTGGGTCGTCATCGACTCAACTGATCACATCCCGAGATCTGTGTCGATCCGGAAACTGCACGTCTCGGTCGGTGTGCTCGTCGGAGCACGATCTAATTTCAGCTACTTACCGCGGCCTATCGCACCGCAATCTAGCTAGAGCCGATAGCCGCGCGTCAGCAAGCTCTTCGCTCCCACGTCGAACGCTGCCTGCGCGCCGACCTCGAACTCGAACGCATCGGCGAGCCGAGTGATCACGTTGAACGCGAAGCACACGTTCAACGCGTCCTCGACCTGCGACCGCGTCACGCCGAGCGCGATCAACGGCCGCACATCGTCGGCATCGACGTCGCCGTGGTGCAGGGTGACCTTCGCGAGGAACGCGAGCGTCGCACGCAGGTTCTCACTGATCGGTGCACTCGCGAGATCTGCGAGGACCGCCTGCACCGTTTCGTTTCCCATCACCTTCGACGCGACCGCGCCGTGAGCGCGTGTTCAAAACTCGCATTCGTTGGTCTTCGACACGTACGCCGCCATCAGCTCGCGATCGCCGATCGACCACTCCGACGAGCCGCGCATCACTTCCTGGAACACGGCGCCCATCGGGCCGCCGAAGAACTCCGGCCGGTAGGTCAGGGTCTTGACCACGTCGGGCGCGGGGTGGCGGCTCATGAGGCGGATCACGAAGAACAGCACCTTCTTGCCGAAGGTGTGACCGCGATCGAGGACGTCGAGCCTCATAGCGTGGGCTCCGCGAATGCGGCCTCGACGGCAGTGAGCGCTCTCGTCAGCTGACGCGTCGACTGCCCGAACGCGGCTGCGATCGTGAGCTCGAAGATCTCGTCCTCGGACAGGCCGGCCGCCTTCACAGCAGCGACGTCCTCATCCGTGACCTTCCACGCGGTGTTCGCCACCTTGTCGACCAGCGCGCGGGCTGGCTGCTCGACGGTCTTGTTGTCGAACGCGGCGCGCCGGCGCTCGACGCTCGTCTTCGCGGGGCCCGTGAGCACGCTGGCGGTAGCAGCCGTGCGCAGCTTGGTGACCGCGTCACTCATGGCTTCTGCACCGTGAACCGGACGAGCTTGAGCTTGCGCAGGCCCCAGTCCGCGACGTCCTCGACGACCTCGTCCTTGACGATCTTCCAGCCGACGAAGTGCGTCGCGAGCTCGCCGTTGGAGAAGCCGCCGATGCCCACGCTCGCGGTTGCATCCTTGTGGAAGTACTCGACGACGAACAGGCCGCCCTTCTTGATGCTCGGCTTGATCTTCTCGATCATCGACGGATCGCTTCCGGCGTAGATCAGGGTCACGAGATCCCACTTGTCCTTGCCGAGGTCGTAGCTGTCGACGTCGGCCTGCACGGCGGTCAGCTTGACGCGCGCCCTGGTGGCCGCGTCCTTGGCAACCCGGATGCCCTCGTCGGAGATGTCGACGCCCGTGACCCTCCACCCCTTGGTGGCGAGGAACACCGCGTTGCGGCCCTGCCCCATCGCGAGGTCGAGCGCCGCGCCGGGCTTCTTGCCCTTCACGCTATCGATCAGGTGCTGGTTCGCGGTCTGCTTGAACCCGAGCGACTTGCGATAGGCCTCGTTCCACATCGAACGCTCGGCCTCGAGCCCGCCGACCTGCCACTGCGCGTGCGCGACCTTCCACTCGGTACCGTCGTGCGTCCACACGACCGTGTTCCAGCCCTCCCACTCGGCGGCCTTCTGGTCGCCGACGGCAGGCACCGCCTCCACTGCGTTACCCACGAACACCGCGGTGTTCGGACCGAGATACACGCGCTCTTCCTTCCACGTCCGCGTGCGTTGCGGCGACTGACTCGCTGCCCGCGCGCTCAGCCGGCTGACGACGTGCTCCGCGTTGTAGCTGCGCGCCTGATCGAACACGACGAACGATGCGCCGACCACGGCCTGAAACGCCGGCACGTTCGCCCTGTCCATCGCGTCGTAGAACGCGCGGCTCCATTCCTTGACCGTCCCCTCGTCGAGCATCGCCGGCTGCGGCTTCGGCGGCGGGATCCGCGCTGCCACGGGCGGCGGCGGCGACGGCAAGGTCACCGGCGCGGGCTTGGATCCACCGCAGGCCGCGAGGAGTAGAACCAGGCAGAGGGAGCGCATCGCGGCGTAGCCTAGCCGAGTCCCTAGCGCTTGAGATAGCCGATTGCCACGCCCGAGAAGCCCTTCAGCTTCTCCGCGAGCGCCTTCGCCACGATCATCGGCCGGCTGTTGACGATTGTCGGTCGGAACATCGTCGCCGCACCGACCTTCGCTGGATCGATCGCGTACGCCGCGATCTCGCTCGCCGAGTCCGAGTCGATGTGATTCCACTGCGGGAAGCAGTTCTCGATCTCGAGGCAGTCGATCGCCAGCGGGTTGAGGAAGAAGTACTTCTCCGGCCGTGGCTTCTTCGCGTGATCGATCAGGATCACGGGCAAGAGCTCGATGTTCGGATCCGCGCGCAGCACGTCAGCGACCTTCGCCGAGACGACCGCATTGCTGTAGCCGACGCGGAGGACGTCGTAGAGCTTGTCGTCGCGCTTCGGCGCCTCCATCTCGATCTTGACCTCCTTGGGCCAGGTCGCCGCGAGCGACGTACCGTCGTCGAGCTCGAGATCGATCTTCGGCGCGATGAAGTTGGCGCACTTGGGCTCGCGGCCCACGGTGAGCTCGCGCCACGGGTCTTTGTCGGGGTGCGGGACGTTCGCCTGTGCGGCGGCCGCCTCGAGGGTCGCCTTGTCGCCGTCGCCAAAGAAGTACATGCAGTTGCTCTCGCCGTGGCAGCCCGCCCACGGATCGGCACCCTTGCCGATCAGCCACACGCAGAGCTCGACATCGTGAGTCTGCGCGACCTTCTGCAGTGCGTCCTCGCCGGCCCCATCGCGAGCGCGGATCTCCGCTCCTGCGGCGAGCGCCTTCTCGATCGCCTTCTTGTCGCCGGTCGCCGCCGCGGTCCACAGCGCGCGGTCGCCCGGCGCCGGCCAGGCAAAGTTCTTCGTCACCTGGTTGTTGATGTTCAGCCGCTCGAGCTTCGTGAGGGAACGCAGAGGCTCGATCGACTCGGGCGTGCCGTAGAACCCGAGCCGGCGCAACCCCGTCAGGCGGAGGAGCGGTTCGAGGGCCTTGCTGGTCTCGAACGTGCCGTCGTCCTCGTCGAGATTGAGGCTCTCGACGTCGAGGCAGCGCGCGATGTCCGGATCCGACGGCGAATCCTCATCCTCCTTGCTGATCTCCTCGAGTAGCTTGGTCCGCATGCCGTCGGGCAGCCCCTTCCACCACGCCTGGTTCACCTTCGCCTGGTCGGGCGTCACCTCGAAGCTCTTCGGCTTGAGCCAGCCCACGAACTCGCGCGCCGCGGCTGCTCCTTTGCCGCCCTTCGCGATGTACTCCTCGATGCCTGTGCGCGCCTCGTCGACCTTCTTGACGTCCTTGACCCCGTACTGGGCGACGATACCGCGCAGCTCCGCTTCGGCCTTCGCCGGCTCGCCGGTCTCGAGGTACGCGCTCGCGAGGTAGCGCGCGACCCACACCCTGCCGTAATCGTCGAAGTAGCGGCGGCCCCGCGCCGCGAGCGCATGCTCGATGACGCCCTGCGGATTGTTCTCCTCGTCGGCAAGCTGGTCGAGGATGTTCAGGATCGCGTAATTGTCGCCGGCCTCGGCCGACTTCTCGAATGCGAC
>JAYUYE010001248.1:0-2396 GCA_043752985.1 Myxococcales bacterium | reverse complement strand
TGCCGTGGTCAGCGCGGACGTCGGGTTCACCACCGAGACGCGAATCGCTCCGAAGGACACCGACGATCGAGCCGCGCTCGATCCCCACATGTCCAAGCTCGGGCTGTGCACGGCGCGGCACCGCACGCCCCACGCCGCGGCAACCGCGAGCATCCTGATCGGCGCCGACGGCCGCGCCAAGGGAACCGTCTCGTTTACACCGGCGGAGCTCGAGGGCACGCCGCTCGCGAAGTGTCTGAGCGACGTGTTTCGCGCGGTCACGTTTCAGGAGCGCCCGGCCGAGTCACTGTTCGTGATCGACATCGCGCTGCCGAAGCCGAAGCGCTAAGCCATCTTCGCTTTGAGGCCGGCGTCGAGCGCGTCGAGGAACTGCTCGGTCGTCAGGTGCGGCTGGGTCGGAGAGATCAGGACCGCTAGGTCCTTCGTCATCTTGCCGGACTCGACCGTCTCGACGCAGACCTTCTCGAGGTCATCGGCGAACTTGACGACATCGGGCGTGCTGTCGAACTGGCCACGGTACTTGAGGCCCTGTGTCCACGCGAAGATCGACGCGATCGGGTTCGTCGACGTCGGCTTGCCCTTTTGGTGCTCACGGTAATGCCGCGTCACCGTGCCGTGCGCTGCCTCGGCCTCGACGGTCTTGCCATCCGGGGTGAGCAACACCGACGTCATCAGGCCAAGCGAACCGAAGCCCTGCGCGATCGAGTCCGACTGGACGTCGCCGTCGTAGTTCTTGCACGCCCACAGGAAGCCACCGTCCCACTTCATGACCGCAGCGACCATGTCGTCGATCAGGCGGTGCTCGTAGGTCATGTTCTTCGCCTTGAACTTGTCGGCGAACTCCTCGTCGAACACCTTCTGGAACAGATCCTTGAACCGGCCGTCGTACTTCTTGAGGATCGTGTTCTTGGTCGACAGGTAGACGTTGAGGCCACGGTCGAGGCCGTAGACCATGCAGCTCCGCGCGAAGCCGAGGATCGACTCGTCGAGGTTGTACATGCCCATCGCGACGCCGCCGCCGGGGAAGTCGAAGATCTTGTGCTCGATCGGCTTTCCGCCGTCCTTCGGCGTGTACGTCATCGTCAGCGTGCCGGCGCCCGGGATGACCATGTCGGTCGCCTTGTATTGATCACCGAACGCGTGACGGCCGACGACGATCGGCTTGGTCCAGCCCGGCACGAGGCGCGGGACGTTCTTGCAGATGATCGGCTCACGGAAGATCGTCCCGCCGATGATGTTGCGGATCGTGCCGTTCGGCGACTTCCACATCTCGGTCAGGTTGAACTCCTTCACGCGCGCCTCGTCGGGCGTGATCGTCGCGCACTTCACGGCGACGCCGTGCTGCTGCGTCGCCTTCGCCGAATCGATCGTGATCTGATCCTTCGTCTTGTCGCGGATCTCGATCCCGAGGTCGAAGTACTTCAGGTCGATCTCGAGGTACGGAAGAATCAATTTCTCCTTGATGAAATGCCAGATGATGCGGGTCATCTCATCGCCGTCCATCTCGACGACGGGATTCTTCACCTTGATCTTCGCCATGGCGGCCCTTGTATCATGGTCGCCTCAGGCTCGCGTTCGACTCAGCGCACGAGGATCCAGGTGAGCTCGGCGAGCGAGATGACCACGAGAATTCCCGTGGCGATCGCTTCGGTGCTACGAGCCCGTCGGCGCTGGGCCGTGCGTTCGACCGGGTGTTCGACGGCGGCGCAGAAGCCCCGCCGGCCGAGCCGCATCGAACGGCTCGCATCGGTCACGCAGGTCCGGACGGCTCGTCCGTGCGGTCAGTCGCATCGCTTCCCACTCGGCACCGCGCCTCGCCAGCGGCGACGAAGCACAGTGACCGCGATCCCGACGCCGAACGCGAGGTTGACCGGGCGCGGGCCACCGCCTGGCGGCGTGCTGCGATCCGCGGTCGCACTGCAGCCGCCCGCGTCGTCGTCGATCGCGCCCGGATCGTCGCCCCGGTCATCGCGCTCACCCTCGCAGGTCGTGCGCATGAACCGCCGGCCGGTGACAGCCTGCGCCCACGCGACGATCTTGTCGGCGCGCACGTAGACCCCGCCGTTGCCGCACGGCAGCCCCGGCAGTGCGAGCCCGCGCGACACGACACCGACGAGCGCCGGTCCCGCCGGGGTCTCGAGGAACGCCGGACCGCCCGAGTCGCCGAAGCACGAGTCGGTGCCGCGACCACCCGCCACGAGCTCGCCGTTCGGCCGGACCGCGGATTCGCAGCCGGGCGCCGACTCGCAGAAGGGATCGAGCACGGGCGCGGTCGCCTCGTGAAGACGCGTGTTGTTGTCGGTACCGGCGGGCGTGACGAGGCCGTAGCCGACGATGGTGAGCGGTGCTCCGTCGCGCAGCCGTTCATTGGTATGACACGCGGCGGCGATCGGACG
>JAYUYE010001247.1:0-2397 GCA_043752985.1 Myxococcales bacterium | reverse complement strand
CATCGATCTTGCGCTCGAGGTTCTTGGTGTCCTGCTGGCACGCGGCCAGGGTCAGGCTCAGGGCGATAAAGACAAGCTTGTTCATCACTCGACTCCTTCAGATCGTTGGCAGCTCGTGTCCGGGCTTCCGGTTGACGGGAGTAGTCCATCACCGGGGTCGCAATTGCAACACAGGGGCTCGTCCACAAAGGTCGAGACCTGGTCGGTTCCATCGGCTTCGGCGCGGCGCCGAGCTTCGGCCTGCAGCTCGCAGGCTTCGTGCTTCGAGAGATAGCCGTCACCGTCGAGATCTGCCTCGGGGTGGGCCTGGCGCAACGTCTCGGCAATCTCGGGCGTGTACTCGCAGACCTCGACCTCGCCACGCGCCGCGGCGGTGCGCGCGCCACCAAGCGCGACGAGCGTCCACCCGAGCAGCGCGGCCTTGTGGACGAGCGACATCCGCGCGCGGATCGGAGGACCGAGCACCGCCGCAACGCGCGCATCGAGCGAGCGTGGGCTCGCGAGGCCCGCAGCGGCAGCCGTGCGCAGCGCGGCCATCCTGACGAGCAACCGTGCATAGGCAGGACGCGGAACTTCACTCGTCTCGAGCGCCCAGGCATCGCACGCGGCTTCGCGCGCGAGGTCGAGGCGACGGCCAGCGATCCGCACGATCGGCCAGAAGAAGAACACGGCGGTCGCGACCATCTGTATCCAGCGGCCGATCGCATCGCGGCGACGAACGTGTGCGAGCTCGTGGAGCAATGCGGCGCGGAGCAGCGATTCGTCATCGAGCAGCGCGGGAGGCACGACGATGATGGTGCGAACGAGACCGACCACGTACGGGCCGGTCGCTGCATCACCGATCACGAGACGCGGCGTGCGAACGCGAAGCGTCGCAGCGAGCGTGGCGAGCACCGCCTGGGCGAACGCTGGCGCCGGTTCGGCCGCGCGTGCAGCGTGAACGGCGAGCCGCTGCGCAGCAAGGTTGCGAACGAGGACAACGGCGGTGCCGGTCGTCCAGATCGCAGCGAGCGCGAGCCACCCGATCGCCGGAGCGATCGAGCCCGCCACGACGGGTGCTGCGGTCGTCGGCACCATCGCGAGCCCGTGGCCGACATCCTCGTGGCGCAGGTACGCGATCAGATCCGACAGCGACCACGGCATCGCCGGGCCCCACGGCAGGACGAACTTCACCATCACGACAAGCCAGATCGCCGCGGACCATGCGGGCCGGAGCTTGCCGGCACGCACGAGCAAGAACGCGAGCAGCGCGAGCACGGTGCCCTGCGCGCACATCATGGCGAGCATCGCTACGGCGCCCTTCGCGGCGGCTCCGGCTGCGAGGAGGCTCACTTCTTGTCTCCCTTGATCGGGGGAGTCTTCTCGGCATCGGCGATCTTGCGCTCGATCGCGCGCAGCTCGGCACGCGACAGCGACTCGTTCTCGACGAGGTTCAGCACGAGTGAATCGGCCTGGCCGTCGAACACCTCGCGCACGAATTCGCGCAGTCGATCGCGCAGGACGTTCTCGCGGCGATGCGCAGCGCGATAGATGAACGGCTCGCGTTCCTTGCACACCGCCACCGCGCCCTTGGTCGCGAGCCGCGTGAGCAGCGTCATCACGGTCGTGTATGCGAGGTCCTGGCCGCGACGCCCGAGCTCGGCGCGAATCTCCGCGACCGTGCCGTGCTCGACCTGCCACAGCGCCTTCATGACGCGGAGCTCGGCGGGGGTGAGGTCTGGAGAGCGGGCCATCGTTACGACACTTGAAGTAGCATTACTACAACCGTAGTTTCCAAGGCAAGCGCGAAGCGGCTGTCCCGGACCGCGAGTGAAACCACGGTCACGGTGGCGGCATTCCTCGCCTTCGCCGCCACCATGCGATCAGCCAGGTTCCGGGCCGCTCCGCTCGCAGCAGCGCGACGTACGCAACACCGCATAGCGGATAGAGAAACCAGATGTTCATGAGCATCACGACGCCGAGGTGAAAGCCCCACGCCGCGAGGGCCCACAACCGGGCGAGCCGCGGTCCCACCAGCGCGATCGGCGCGCCGAACTCGAGCACCAGCGTCGTCACCGAGAAGATCGTGAACCCCGAGGGATGGTCGAGAAACTGCGTGGCGAGGGGCGCGATCGAGTCCCCGAGCAGCGCCTTGCGCAGGTTGTCGACCGCGATCTGGTTGCGCAGCTGCTCGCCATCGACCCAGTCCATGCCGGCGATTCTGAGCTTCGCAATCCCGGCGAGCACGTAGGTCACCGCCGTCAGCGCGATCAGGAGCTTGAGCACCCAGCCGTATCCGATCGCGGCGGGCTGTACCGGCTTGCGATCGACCGCCCAGGCATCCGCGGCCGGAGAGCACGCGAGCGCGATCACGTGAAGCACGAGCAGGTTCTCGGTGTGGAAGATCATCCCCCACGC
>JAYUYE010001246.1:0-2397 GCA_043752985.1 Myxococcales bacterium | reverse complement strand
TGCCGTATTACGGCCAAGACCACGGCTACGCGACGGTGGGCTCGATCCTCAACGACGCCGCGCTGATCGCGCTCAACAACGATCTGCAGGCCGACTACCTCAACCCGATCCTCGCCAAGTTCAAGATGGAGCTCGGACTCACTGATTCCGACATCATCAAGGTACCGTCGCTGTTCGAGACCGTCTCGAACTGCGGTGGTCGCGTTGCCGCGCTGATCCCCGGCATGGCGAACCTCATCGTCGCCAACGTCGATGGTCAGACGACGCACGTGTTCACAGCCGACCCGTTCTTCCGCTCGACGACGAATCAGGCGACCGACCCGATGATCAACGCGTTCAAGGCAGCATCGTCGCCGACGCTGCAGTGGCACTTCATCGACGACTGGGACACCTATCACCTCGGTCTTGGCGAGGTGCACTGCGGTACGAACGTTCGCCGCACCCCCACCGCATCGTGGTGGACGACCGCGCAACACCTCTTGGGAGGCAACTGAGATGACCCGGCAAGCCGTAGCGCTGATCATCGTCCTCGCCGCATGTGGCGGGACGGAAGACACCACCATCGAGAACCCGGGCACGCCGCTCAAGCCGGCCGTGACTGCTCCTGCTCAGTCGGTCTCTGCCGACTGGCGCGTGCGAGTGGCCGCGGACGTCGCGGACCTGCGCACGTCCGATCCCACGCTCCTCGCGGAGCTCACCGCCATCGCGCCGCAGCGCACGCGCGCGGGCATTCTGCGCTTCACCACGACGCCGAGCGCGGATCCGCGCGCGACGTCGGTGTTCCTCGATCGCCTCGCGCGTGGCGGCGGCACCGCAGCGGAGCGCGCGGCGATCGGCGAGGTTCTCGCCCGCACCACCGGCACGTACGCCGATGCGCTCGTCGATCTGTTCGCGGCCGAGCGTGACGCATCGGTTCGCTCCGCGTTCGTCCATTCGGCGAAGCGTGCGACGTCGGGACATGCGGTCACGGTGATCCAGCGTGGCCTCGGCGATCCCGCGGCCGAGGTTCAGGCCGAGGCGGCGCGCGTCGCGTCCGCTCACCCGTCGGGTCTCCGGCTCGCCCCCGAGCTGCGAGCTGCTCTCGCGAGCTCGGCGCCGGAGGTTCGCTCCGAGGCCGCGCGTGCTCTCGGCATCCTCGGCGTCGTCTCCGCTCGCGGCGAGCTCGTCGCTCGGCTCGGCGATGGAGCGGCGGATGTCCGTCTCGAGTCGCTGCGCGCGCTCGATCGGATCGCTCCAGGGTCGATCGATGCGGCGACACTGTCGTCGATGTCGCGCGATCGTGACGAGCGGATCTCGCGGCTCGCCGTGCGCCTCGCCGACACTGCGGTTCGCTGAACCGGTCGCTGTACCGGTCGCTGTACCGTCAGGACACCGGGCCTTCGTGCATCCAGCGCGCGAAGGCCTCGACCAAGAGCTTCGGATCGTCGAAGGCGCGGTCGATCGCCTTGCGCCCGGCCTCGTGCTCGAGGGCGTAAACCACGCGCGTGGCCTCGCCGTCCGTCTCGAACCGGGCGAAGCCGCGAACCGCGCCGTGCTCCCCCGGCCGCGGTTCCCAGCGCACGACGCGCTCGGTGACGTCGTACGAGTAGACGAGCGAGTAGATCAACTCCGCGCCGAACTCGAACTGGATCTCGCGCGGTAGTCCGTCGGCGTCGGTCTCGATCACGAGCACCTCGCGCAGACCCGGCACCCATGCCGTCAGCGCAGTCGGATCGGTGAAGACACGCCAACACGCGTCGAGCGGTCGCGAGACCACAGCGCTGACGATCTGCATGACGCGCAGCCTAGCATCGGTGGTCAGCGCGTGAGTTGTTCGTCGAAGCCGTCGCGAAGGAGCAGCGAGCGATGGAGAAGGTCAAGGTCCCCGGCGGTCGCTTCGGCCTCTGGATCAGTCGGGGCTCGGGCGCGGCTTCGTCACGTCTAGCCGCGACGCATCTGCTTCGACTGGCCCTTTGCCATCCGGCGCGCTCCGGGATGCGACTCGAGGACCTGGCGGGCGAGCTTCTGCAGCTCGGGGTGCACGCGGAACTGCGGCGACAGGAAGCGGCCGAGGTTGTTGATGTCCTCGGCGGCCAGCGCCGTGAGCTCCTGGCGCGCGGGGCCACGCTGGTTCGCCGCGAACTTGGCGAACACGCGCGCGACCTTCATCTGGATGAGGATCTGCGGCCCGTCCTTCTTGGGCAGCTCGATGGTGTCGAGGAGCGCGAGCGCCTCTTTCGGCTTGCCGGTCCGTGCCCACGCCTCGGCGACGATCGCCGCGGCCATCGCGCGGATCTCTTTGCGCTCGGGGTTATCGAGGTTGATCGAGTCGGCGGCCTTGGAGGCGTCAGCCGTGCGGCCCATCCCGAGGTAGAGCTGCGTCTTGAGGAGCGAGACGTCGTCCTGCATCGCCGGTGG
>JAYUYE010001245.1:0-6114 GCA_043752985.1 Myxococcales bacterium | reverse complement strand
GGAGCTCGTCGAACATGATCCGCACGTACCAACCATCGGGGTACGCGGCGGTCACCATCGATGCTGGCACGCTGGGATCTGCATCGCAGATCTGGCTCAGCGTGAAGTCCGGGAGACCGACCTGCGTCGGACGCTTGTCATCGCCGATGCGGCAGTAGGTCGCCGTCTCGGCGAGCTGCGTTACTGCATCGGTCAGGACGAGAACTGCCAGCACATCTGGCGGCCCTTCGGGACGAAGTCCGGTGTTCTGTTGTGGATCATTACACGCCCCTAACAACAA
The DNA here is from genome assembly GCA_043752985.1 of Myxococcales bacterium. Classification (GTDB taxonomy): domain Bacteria; phylum Myxococcota_A; class Polyangia; order Haliangiales; family Haliangiaceae; genus JABFXX01. Next base: position 5,834 of record JAYUYE010001245.1, on the reverse strand, counting down.
CACTCCTGCCGCTGTGCCAAGAGCGTACTTCGCGTACCTCTTCGAGCGTCCACGCGTGGGATCGACGAACATGATTTTAGGCCTCCCTGATTAGGACAATCTGGATGTCGCGCGGGGTCGCACCCGCGGCAACGATACGAAGTAATTCCCCATTCATGCGACAAAGGCAAGTCGCGGTCCCCACGCTGGCGCCATGAAGCTGCGACACCGTGATCTCGATCCCAACGAGAAAAGCCCATCGTCCTCGGTGAGGAGCGATGGGCTTCAGCACAGGGAGGGCTGAGTGAGATCGAGTGAGATCGAGTGAGATCGAGTGAGGTCGAGTGAGTCGTTACTACGAAGCGGTGGGTCGCTTGCCCGCGACCGCGGTCGGGCCCGTGCCCTGCGCCGTCGGTGGGCCGACCGGTGCGCGATGCGCTTTCTTGTCGTCGGTCACCGAAGCAGTGATCGCAGCGGCGACGGGCTCGCCCGGCGGCTCGACGACGTCGATCCCGATCCGGCGCACAGCGAAGTGCGAGAGGACCTTCGCCTCGATCGTGTTGTAGAGGTCGGGGTGCTCGGCGAGGAACGTCTTCGCGTTCTCGCGGCCCTGACCGATGCGCTCGCCATTGAACGAGAACCACGCGCCGCTCTTGTCGATGATGTTCGCCTCGGACGCGAGGTCGACGAGATCGCCTTCGCGTGAGATGCCCTGGCCGTAGAGGATGTCGAACTCGACCTCCTTGAACGGCGGCGCCATCTTGTTCTTCACGACCTTCACGCGCGTGCGGTTGCCGATCACGTCCTCCTCCTTCTTGATCGCGCCGATGCGGCGGATGTCGAGGCGGACCGAGGCGTAGAACTTGAGCGCGTTGCCGCCGGACGTGGTCTCCGGCGAGCCGAACATGACGCCGATCTTCATGCGGATCTGGTTGATGAAGACAACCATCGTGCGCGACTTCGAGATCGCGCCGGTCAGCTTGCGCAGCGCCTGGCTCATCAAGCGGGCCTGGAGGCCGACGTGGGTGTCGCCCATCTCGCCCTCGAGCTCGGCCTTCGGCGTCAGCGCCGCGACGGAGTCGATGATGATGACGTCGACGGCGTTGGACCGCACGAGCATGTCGGCGATCTCGAGCGCCTGCTCGCCGCAGTCCGGCTGGCTGACGAGCAGCTCCTCGGTCTTCACGCCGAGCTTCTTGGCGTAGTTGACATCGAGCGCGTGCTCCGCGTCGATGAACGCGCAGACGCCGCCGCGCTTCTGCGCCTCGGCCACGACGTGGAGGGTCAAGGTCGTCTTGCCGCTCGACTCCGGTCCGTAGATCTCGACGATGCGGCCGCGCGGTAGACCGCCGATGCCGAGCGCGATGTCGAGACCGAGCGAGCCGGTCGGCACGACATGGACCTCGCGATCGATCGGATCCTTGCCGAGGCGCATGATCGCGCCCTTGCCGAACTGCTTGTCGATCGCGCTCAGCGCGAGGTCGATCGCCTTGTCGCGAGCTGCGTTGCCGGCCGTGGTGGTCCCGGAGGTCTGGATCAATGATGAGCTCGAATTCGAGGACTTGTCGGACATCGCTCTTCTCCCTGTGGCGCTAGTGGTTCGGACCCTGTCCTCGCGGCCACCCGTCATCGGTGTCCTCGGACTCGCTGGTCTGATTTGATGCGCCCAGATCTACCGCCCTGGTCTGACGTTCAGCGGTCCCCAAAGGGGCAATAGACGACTGTTTGAAGTCGATTCGCGAAATTTCTCGGTACACGGAACCCGATGATTTCGTTTCGCTTTCAAACAGCGTGACCGCTTCGATCCGGGTGTCACCGAACATCTGTTCAGCTACCGGTAACACGACCTCTTTGAGCAGTCTAGTTTCGCGCATCCGCGCGAGCGTCACGTGCGGGTGAAAGGCCCGGGTCTCAGCGGCGTAGCCGATGCCGGTCATCGCGGTCTCGATCTGCGTCGCGAGCTCGCCGAGCGCGCCGCCCTCCTCGACCCCGGCCCACAGGACGCTCGCCTTGTCGATCGAGGGAAACCCGCCGATCCGCGTCGTGCGGAACGTGATCCGTGGCGTGCCACGCGTCGCCCGGTCAAGGGCGTCCTCGATCGCACCGATCGTCTCGAGCCGCGTCCAGCCGAGGAACTTGAAGGTCAGGTGATAGTTGACCGGCGGGATCCACGTGAGGTTGAGGCCGCCCTCGCGCGCCCGTCGCGCCATCAATTCTGCCGCCTTCGCGAGCTGGTTCGCTGTCCCTGTCGAGACCCGCACCCCGACGAACAGCCGCTTGCCCTCGGGCCTCAGCGCGAGGCGCTCCGCCGACGGTGGCCGGCTCGGCTCGTCGACCTCGACCACGGGCTTCGCGACCTCGACGGCCGGTGCGATCGCAGGGGGCCCGATCGCGGCCGCAGCCGGCTTGATCTCGTCGGTCATCAGGAGTCCTTTCCAGCCAGGTCGCCGATCATCTCGTCGATGAGCTTGAGCGCCCACCACGCCGAGAGGAGGCGGACCTGGTCGCGTGGCCCCGGCCACGACAGCTTCTTCGTGCGGTGCTCGAGGACCCTCGTCTGCCCATACGCCACGATCCACACCGTGCCGACGGGCTTGTCGGCGGTCCCGCCGTCTGGCCCTGCGATCCCGGTGATCGCGACCGCGACCGTGGAACCGAACCGAGACAAGACGCCCTTCGCCATCTCGGTGGCCACCTGCTCGCTGACCGCGCCGTGCGCGTCGAGGGTGGCCTGCTTGACGCCGAGCTGGCGGACCTTCTCGGCGTTCGAGTAAACGATCCCGCCGCCGACGTACGCCTGCGAGCTACCGGGCATCCGGGTGAGCAGCTCGCCGAGCAACCCGCCCGTACACGACTCGGCCGTCGCCACCGTCACCCGCGCCGCGATCAACCGCCGGGTCACCCGCTCGACCAGGGTCTCCTGCTCGCCGATGCCGTAGACCACGCCGGCGAGCCGCTCGCGGACGCCCGCGTCGAGCGCCTCGAGCCGGGCATCCGCGGCCGCCTGATCCGGGTCGCGCACGACGAGCTTGACCAGGGTCTCCGGAAACTTCACCTGGTAGTGGATCGACGCCCCCGGCACCTCATCCACGAGGCCGCGGCACGCCTGGGACACCTGCGATTCGCCCCGCCCGAACGCGCGGTAGATCCGGCGCGCGATCCGCTCGACCTGTCCCCTCGCCTCGCGCAGCTCGGTGAACCGCGCTTTGAGCGACGCGTCGTAGATGCCGTGGAGCTCGCGCGGGACGCCCGGCAGGCAGATCACGGGGACGCCCTGGAGTGGCACCTCGAAGCATGGCGCGAGGCCGACCGGGTTGCCGTGAACCCGAGAACCGGCCGGGACCCGGACCTGACGGAGCTGGATGCGCGTCAGCTCTTCTGTATTGCCCAGCGGGGCCTGCGAGGACAGCAGGCGGCCGAATCGCTCCATCATCCGGGTCTTCGCGGGCTCGTCGACCACGATCTCCGCCCCCACGAGGCCCGCCAGGACCTCGACGGTCAGGTCATCCTCGGTGGGGCCGAGCCCGCCGGAGCAGACCACCAGATCGGCGCGGGTGACCGCCAGGGACATCGCTGCGGCGATATCGGCCGCATCATCGATGCAGCTGGTCATCCAGCGCGTGGTGATATCGAGGTCCCACAGCCTCCCTGCCAGGTACGACGAGTTGGTGTCCACGATCTCGCCGCGGCACAGCTCATCCCCGATCGTCAAGATCTCGGCGCGCATGCACTCGACAACATAGCGCAAACAGATGGCCGCGCGGTTGACGCGCTACCGACGCACTGCCTATGATTTCGCATCTGACCGGGCCGTGGGCTCTGGTCGTCCCTGGGCATATGAAGATCCGCTACGCCGCAAAGACTGACGTGGGCATGAAGCGGACCCACAACGAGGATTATTTCTCGTTGATCGAGGACGAGCAGCTGTTCCTCGTCGCCGATGGAATGGGTGGTCACGCCTCGGGCGAGGTCGCCTCGAAGATGGCCGCCGAGACGATCGGCGAGTTCTATCAGCGCACGCGCGAGGACGAAGACGCGACCTGGCCCTACAAGATGGACCGCTCGCTGTCCTACATCGAGAATCGGCTGGTCTGCGGCGTCAAGCTCGCGAACCTCCGCATCTTCGAGACCTCGAACCGCGACCTTCGCTACAAGGGAATGGGCACGACGATCGTGTCGACCCTGGTCTCGGGCGACAAGATCTACGTCGGACACGTCGGCGACAGCCGCGTGTACCGCGTCCGCGAGGGCGGCATCTCGCAGCTGACGCGCGACCACTCGCTCCTCGAGGACTACAAGGAAGCGAAGCCGGACATGACCGAGGAGGAAGAGCGGAACTTCCCCCACAAGAACGTGATCACGCGCGCCCTCGGCATGCGCGAGACCGTCCAGGTCGACATCCGCAGCCATCAGATCAAGAGCGGCGACGTCTACATCCTGTGCTCCGACGGTCTGTCGGGCATGGTGACCGATGACGCGATCGGCCAGATCGCCTCGAACGCGAAGAGCCTCGAGCGCGCGGTCGCCGAGCTCGTCGATGCGGCGAACCGCAACGGCGGTACCGACAACGTGACAACGCTGCTGCTGCAGTGTCTCGCGGCGTGATCTAAGCTCGTCGTGTGAAATACCGGGTCTCGTCGGGCAAGCTGACCGTCCAGGCGCGCTCGCGCGTCCACGACATCACGACCGTGTGGAACAAGGTCTCCGGCGTCGTCGACGCCGACGCAGCAGCGATCGAGACCGTGACTGCAACCTTCACGGTCGACATGACGTCCTTCGATGCAGGCGACTGGCTCAAGAACCGGAAGCTGAAGAAGGACTTCGACATGGACGCGCACCCCAGGGCGAGCTTCGAGCTGCGCGGCGTCAAGGACGTCGTCCGCGACGGCACGAAGTTCACCGCGACCGCCGAAGGCGTCCTGCGCTGGCGCGGCAAGGAGGTCGTGCTCGCCCTCGCTGGCCGTGGCACGCTCGATGACGTGCGCGTCGAAGCCTCTGCGAAGTTTGACCTCGACATCCGCAAGCTCGGCCTGTCCGCGCCGCGGTTTCTGATCATCAAAGTGGAAGACGAGGTCACGGTCGAGGTGACCGTCAGCGGCGCGGTGATCGCGTGAAGGCGCACCTCGTGATCGCGGCGCTCCTCACGGTCGCAGGTCTCGGGGCGTGCGAGCCGCAGAAGACCGAGTTCGCGGGCGTCGGCAAGTGGCGGTTCACGCGGTCGACGCTCAAGGACGCGAAGGACGGCGTCTGCCAGCCGACGGATCTGAGCGACGGCCGCAAGGCGACGTGGTGCTTCGCGCAGCCGCCGTACAAGGTCGGCAAGCGCGTCGCCGAGGTCGACCTCTACTTCCTCGGCACCGATCCCGAGGCGAAGCTGATCGAGATCCAGCTGCGCGTGCGCGGCTGCGTCGAGGACGACGTCGATCGCTGGATGCGCGCCGCGTTCGGCCCGCCGATCGAGCAGAAGTCGACCCGCGCGTACTGGAAGAACTCGTTTCTGTGGGCCGCGGCGCTGATGCCCTCCGAGCCCGGCCGCTGCGTGATGCACTTCTTGCCGCTCTCCGAGAACGGCGAGATCGAGCGCGTCAAGAAGCTCTGATCACTCGAGTGGCGTTCGGCGTCGCCGTCTCGAGCGACCACATCTACACCGTCGAGGACGACACGGGCATCCGCCGCACGCATCGGACGGATCACACGACCGAGCACATCTATTCATCTCTGCTCGTCGGTATCGACCCTGTGCTCTGGAGCTCGGTGCAGCCCTTCGCACCGCCGACGTCGCAAGACTTCTCGAAGAGCACCACGGCCTGCTTCGGATCCGCGGGGATCTCCTCGCCGGTCCGGTAGACGTTGCC
>JAYUYE010001244.1:0-2399 GCA_043752985.1 Myxococcales bacterium | reverse complement strand
CAACCCTATCACCGCGTGCCTGCATCCGGTGTCGGATCGATCACGGGCCGGCTCTGCCGGTTGAACGCGATCTCGAGCGCCCTGACGATCTTTTCCTTGGTGACGGCCAAGGTCTCGGTCATGTGCAGGCCGCCTGCGCCGGGATGGCCGCCCCCGCCGAGCGTCATGCAGACCTTGCCGACATCGACCTTGTCGCTGCGCGACCGCATCGACACGCGCACGCCGCCGCCCTTCGCGGTGGTCAGCAAAACTCCGATCTGGACGCCCTCGACGTTGCGGCCCCAGTTGACCATGCCCTCGATGTCTTCCCACGACGCGCGCGCGCCCTCGACCATGTCGGTCGTCACGGACAGCACGCCGACACGGCCGGCACAGTGGAGCTCGAGGGTCGACAGCACCGAACCGAGCAGCCGCAGCTTTCCCGGACTCGGCCGCTCCTCGAGGCTCGACGCGATCGTCGACGGCACGACGCCGCGCTTGATCAGCTCCGACGCGACGAACAGCGCCTCGGCATTGGTGTTTGCGTGGCGAAAGCCGCCGGTATCGCTGATCAGCGACACGTAGAGCGGCACCGCGCACTCCGACGTGATCGCCCAGCCCTCGCGCTCGGCGATCCGGAACACGAGCACGCCGACCGCCGACGCCGCCGGATCCCATACGGCGATGTCGCCAAACGGGTGACCGCTCGCGTGATGATCGAGCGTGATCAGGGTGCCGCACACTTCGGGCGGCGGCAGTGCGCCTCCGAGCAACGCGACATCGGCGCAGTCGACGACGATCGTGCAGTCGAATCGATCGTCGAACGCGATCGAATGAACGGTGGTGTTCGCGAGCGGCAGCCACTTGTAGCGGCGCGCGATCGGATCGGCCGAGTAGATCACCGCGGTCTTGCGCCGCGCGCGGAGCAGCGATGCGAGTCCACACATCGAGCCGGTGCCATCGCCGTCGGGGCGGCGGTGACTCGTCAGCAGAATTCGCTCAGCCTTGCGAAGGACGTCGCACGCCTTCTCGAGCGCCTCGCCGACGGGAAGCACCGCGCTCACCTCGGTCACGAGGCGCGGGTGCTCGTTCACGACGGGTCTTCCTTGTTGTCGGGTCCGGGGGAGAATCCGGCGCCCTCCACCTTGGGCTTGTCGGGGACCGGCGGCGCGACCGGCGGCAGGCGCGGCTCGGGCTCCCGCCCGGCGGCACGTGCGCGCTCCTCGTCGTCGCGGACGATCGCAGCGAGCTTCGCGCTGATGTCGATCGACGCGTCGTGCATGAACCGCAGCTCCGGCGCTCGCTGCAGATTGAGCTCGCGGCCGACCGGACCGCGCAGAAAGCCCGCGGCCTTCTGCAGTCCGGCGATCACACCGTCGGCGGTCGCGTCGTCGCCGACGATCGACACGTAGACGTTGGCGACGGACATATCGACGTTCATCTCGACCTTGGCGACCGTGATCAGCGTCGCTGCCCGCACGCGCGGATCGCGGACGTCGTTGTTGATCGCGTTGGTCAGCACGTCTCGCATCGCGTGCTCGACACGGGACTTGCGTTGCGCGGTCATGAGTCTGCCTCCTCGCGCCACTCGGCGGGAATCCACTCGGCATCGCCCTGCGCGCCGATCGCCTTGTCGCCCGCGCCGGTGCGGTCATCGACCGCCACGTAGGGAGCTTCTTGACCTTCGAACGGGACGACGTCCTTCGCGACTCCGATCAGCTGCGCATCGCCCGCGACCATGGCCGCCGCGGCCACGCGGACCACGTGGTCGAGCAGCTCGTGGGCCTTGGTGCGGTCATGACTGACGACCGCGCAGCCAAGCTCGGCCCGCTGCCAGATGTCTTGCGACCCGACTTCGTTGATCACGACGCCCATCCGCTCCCGCACTCGATCCTTGACGCGCCGGACCACCATTCGCTTTTCCTTGAGCGAATGGGCCTGACCGATCACGACGCTGAGCTTGGCCATGCCGACGAACACACCCTGATCCTACCGCGGCGCCTCGCAGGCTGCCAAGCGGACGGTAGAATCAGAGCTTCGCGGCTTCCTCGATGACCTCGTAGGCCTCGATGACGTCGCCAACCTTGATGTCGTTCCAGCCCTGGACCATCACACCGCACTCGAAGCCCACGCCGACCTCGCTGATGTCGTCCTTGAAGCGGCGAAGACTCCCGATCTTGCCCTCGTAGACCTGAACCGCATCGCGGATCACCCGGAGGTGCGCCTTGCGGTTGATCTTGCCGGTCAGGACGATACAGCCGGCCACGACGCCCATCTTGGGGATCGAGAACGTGTCGCGGACCGAGAGCTGACCGATCGGCACCTCGCGCTTGATCGGCGCGAGCAACCCGGCCATCGCCAGCTTCACCTCGTCGATGGCGTCGTAGATGATGTCGTAGAGACGGATCTCCACTTCTTCC
>JAYUYE010001243.1:0-6119 GCA_043752985.1 Myxococcales bacterium | reverse complement strand
TGCTCGCGACCTACGACGGCGTCCTGCTCGATGCGTACGGCGTTCTCGTCGATGCGGTCGGTGCTCTGCCCGGCGCGCGCGAGCTGATCGCCGAGCTGGTCCGCCGCGGGATCCGGTTCGCCGTCGTCACGAACGATGCGTCACGGTCGCAGACGACGTACGTGCGCCGATTCACCGCGCTCGGGCTCGCGATCGACGCCGATCAGATCGTCACCGCGGGCAGTCTGTTGCCGACCTACTTTCAGGCTCGCGGCCTCGCCGGTGCGCGGACGCTCGTCCTTGGCACGGAGGACTCCCGGACGTTTGTCGTCGAGGGCGGCGGTGTCGTGGTGCCGCTCGCGCCCGGGATGGAGATCGACGCGGTCGCGATCTGCGACGACTCCGGCACGCCGTTTCTCGCCGGCATCGAGCTCGCGCTGTCGGCGATCATCCGCGCGGTCGAGGCCGGCCGCACGCCAGCGCTCGTGCTCCCGAACCCGGACCTCGTGTACCCGAAGGGCGGTGGCGAGCTCGGCTTCACGGCAGGTGCGATGGCACTGCTCGTCGAGGCGGCACTCGCACGCAGGTTCCCGGATCACGGCCTCGTGTTCGACCGGCTCGGCAAGCCCGCGCCTGATCTGTTCCTCGCGGGTAGGCGGCGGCTCGGCGTCGAGCGCGTCGTGATGATCGGCGATCAGCTCGAGACCGACATCGCCGGAGCGCGGGCGGCGGGCCTCGATGCGGCGCTGCTCGCGGGCATCTCGCGCTGGAAGCCTGGCAACCCGATCGCGCCGACCTACCTGCTCGCCGACCTCGCGCTGTGAGACGCTGTCGCTCGTGATCCAGCGGTTCTGCTTCGTCAAGCTCCTCGACGACGAGGTCGGGACCCGCGCCGAGCTCGGCGAGATGATCCGCGCGCAGCTGATCTCCGCGGGCGCGGACGTCGTGGTCGGCCTCCCCGCCGATGACAGTGCAAAGCGCTGGGACCTGTCGATCGTGATCACCGCCGCCTCGGTCGAAGCGTGGAATGCGCTCGCGCAGCTGCCCGCGATGACCGGCGTGTTCGACGAGCTCGCGGGACGCGCGGCCGTCGTCAAGGCGTGGACCTTCACTTCGGTCGAGTGAGCACGCTACGCTGTTCGCATGGCTGAAGTCGACGACAAGCGGATGCAGACGCTCGAGGGCGCGGTCGCGGCGCTCTCGCAGCAACTCGCGGCCGTTCAGGAGCAGCTCGCGGCGACTCGCGTCAGCGGCTTTCGGTCGATGCGCGACTCGCGGCGGTGTCCGGCGTGCGGCTCGGGCGCGTTGCTGCATGTCCGGCGCGCGAAGGAGGCCGGCGACAGCAACGGGCTGACGGACTTCTCGCTCGCGCACGGCCACACGTTCTGGGGCACGCTCCAGCACAAGGGCACTCTCGAGGCGTTCGCGTGTCGAGGGTGCGGGATCGTCGAGTGGCGAGTGATCGATGTCACCGAGATCATCGCCGACGGAACAAACATCGTCGAGATCGAGCCCGAAGGCGACCCGCCGGCGTCTGGACCGTTTCGCTCGCCGGGCTAGCCGCGCAGCCGCGCGATCCACGCGGCGAGATCTGCGGGCATCGTCGATTCGAACATCACGCGCTCGCCCGACGCCGGGTGAGCGAAGCCGAGCCGCGCGGCATGGAGCGCGAGTCGCGGCGCACGCGGAACAAACGTCCGGCTCTTCTCGCCGCCATGCTCCCGATCGCCCGCGAGCGGCGTGCCCTCCCCGGCGAGGTGCAAGCGGATCTGGTGCGTACGGCCGGTCTCGAGCCGCGCCGAGACGAGCGTCGCCCCTGCGAGCGCCTCGATCACGCTGACGTGGGTGACGGCGCGCTTGCCGTCGACGGGGCGATCGATCGTGTGCGGGGTGACCTCGCCGACCGCGACGGCGCGGTACTCGCGCTCGATGTCGTGGACCTTGAAGGCATCGCCGAGGCGCTTGTTCGCATCGCGCGTCCGCGCGAACACGAGCAGTCCGCTCGTCGGGAGATCGATCCGGTGGACGAGGTAGACCTCGCCATAGAGCTTCGCGAGCTGGTCGAGCAGATCACCGCGATCGCTCTCGGGCGTCGGCGCCGTGACGAGGCCGGCCGGTTTGTCGGCGACGATCACGTGCTCGTCGACGAACACGATCGTCGGCACCGGCGGCGGTAGGGCGGCGGTCAACGCTCCGCCGACGTTGACCTCGATCACCTGCCCCGGCTTGACGAACCGGCTCGCGACCTTGACCCGTGCGCGGTCGACGAACACGCCGCCGAGGTCGATCACCGCGCGCGCCTTGCGCCGAGACAGCCCCGGCACGTGCTTGGCGATCACCTGATCGAGGCGTAGCCCGGCGTCGTCCGCAACGCAGGTGAACCGCTCCTTGCTCATGACGCTCTAGCTTGTTCTCTCACGCACCGTACGTCCGGTCGAGGTATCGGACGATGTCCCGCGACTCGAACATCTTGACGCCCGTGTTCGGATCCTCGATGTACGGAACCATCATCTTGCCGGTCCGCGCGAGGAACCCGGGTCGACGCGCACTGTTCCTGCCGAGGTTGTGCAGCACGTAGGGCAGCTCGAGCTCGCACAAGGTCTCGCGCACCTTGCGGCTGAACGGCGAGAGCTCGAACGACCACAGCTGCAGCGGCTGGCCAGGCGCCGTGTTCGGTCGCACCGAGCGTCCCGCGCCGCCGCGCATCACGGAGGCCATTCCCGAGGTCGCATCGCCGAGGAGGCCGAGGCGCAGGCCGAGGGGCGGCCGGCCCTGGCCGTACCGCCCGTACAGGTGCTCGACGATGTCGTCCGACTCGTAAAGAGTCCGGTCGCAGTTTGGATCGACGAGCAGCGGGAACTGCTTCTTGCCTCCACGCGCGATCGCCTCGGGACGAAACCGCGTCCCGCCGTGCGGGGTCGGCCGGATCAAGACGTCGAGGTCGAGCATCGTGAGGGCCTCGCGCACCTTGCGGCAGTACGGACAGGCTTCGATGTCGTAGAGCTCGAGCAGCTTGGCGGGACGTGGACCGAGCGCGCCCACGCGATGACCGAGGGGAAACCGGACAACACTGGCGACCGTCGAGGAGACAATGAACATGGTCGGACCCTAGAGAGGAGCGCGGTGTTGCGATGTGACCGTGCACGACAATCCCGTGACACTGGACGAGCCCGCCGGAGTCAGCCCATTGGCGTGCTCGGTCACTGGCCGCCAGCGCGTCGGGTGCGATGGATGTCGGATGTCGCCTCTGTTCCAGCTCGTCGTTGTAGGTATGGCCCTCGGCAGGATCGTGCTCGGCCTCGCTCCGTTCGTCGCCGCGGGCCCGTCTGCCCGTCTCCTCGGATTCCCGGCGTCGCACGACACCGCGACCGCCCGCCTGATGGGCCGGCTGTTCGGCGTCCGCGACATCGGTCTCGGGGTGCTCGTGTTCTACGGCCTGGCGCACCCGGAGACCCAACCCTTCATCTTCGTGTTCAATGCCTGCATGGACGCCGGCGATCTGACGGCGATCCTGATCCCGCTGGTCAAGCGGCAGGGCATCGACCGCGCGGCCGCGATCTCGGGCTTGTTCGCGCTGATCGGCGGATCCGGCTGGCTCATCCTCTGGCTGGTCGCGCGATAATCCCGTGATGGGCTCGGTCTCGGTTCTGCTCGTGCGTCCCGTGGTCGCCGCGATCGGCTCGGCGGCTCTCGATGCGTTCTGGGGCGCGACCGATCTGACGCCGCAGATCCTGGCCGACGACGATGCACGCCTGTCGGCTGCTCAGTTCTGCGTCGCCTGGTCCGAAGGCGTGCGCCTCACGAAGGACCCACAGCTCGCGCTCCGGATCGCAGCGGCGACGCCCAGCGGAGCGTTCGGCATCGTCGAGTACGTCTGCCGCACGTCGCCCACCGTCGGCGATGCGCTCCGGCAGTGGGTCCGCTACCTGAACCTGCTCGACGATGCGGTCACCGTCTCGCTCGTCGTCGAGGGCGACCGGGCGTGCCTGCGCGTCGAGCGAGAGAGTGAAGCACCCGCCCCGGCCTCCCACGAGCTGTGCTGGGCGCTCGTGGCGCGTCAGGCGCGCGAGCTGTCGGCGGTTCCGTTTCGGCTCACCACCGTCGACTTCACGCATCGCGCGCCCGACGACATCGCCGCGTATCGTGCCTGGTTCGGATCGCCCGTCGTGTTCGGCGCCGAGCGCACCCAGCTCGTGATGCCCGCGTCCGCGCTCACGGCAACCCTGGTGTCGTCGGATCCGAAGCTCCTCGTGATCCTGTCGCGTGCCGCCGACGAGCTCGGCCGCAGATCCACCACCGACCCCACGCTGACGGCGCAGACCAAGCGCGTGCTCCGCGAGGCGCTGCGCAGTGACGATGCGACCGTCGAGCGTGTCGCGAGCAAGCTCGGACTGACCGGGCGGAGTCTGCAGCGGCGGCTCAAGGACGAAGGCACCGCCTTCCAGACCGTGCGGGAGGACGTCCGCCGCGAGCTCGCACAGCGCTATCTCGACGACGACCTGTCGATCGCCGAGATCTCGTTCTTGCTCGGATTCTCCGAGCCGAGTGCGTTCTTCCGCGCGTTCAAGCGGTGGACCGGACAGACCCCGATCGAGAGTCGCCTCGCTCGCCGCGCCGCGCCAGCCTGAGCCCCACGGTCAGTCGTCTGGCGCATGCGGCCACTGCCGGCACGCCTGGAATGCGCGAGAACGTCGTCATGACGACGCTTCCCACCTACGACGATCACCCGCTATGGCGCCGGTACCAGCCGTTCTTTCCCGAGGGGATGCGCTGCACGTCGAGCTCGACGCCGACGGAAGAGTACTGGCGTTGGCGCGGGCTCGACGTCCACCTCGACCGGCTCGCCGTGCCCACGTCCCCCGTGAAGGTGATCGTGCTGCACGGTGCAGGAGCCTACGGTCGGGTGATGGCCCCCGCCGCCGTGCTCGCGCAGCGCTACGGCTACGAGACCGTCTCGCCGGATCTTCCGGGCTACGGACTGACGAAGGTGCCCTGGAAGCAGATGACGTACCCGCTGTGGATCGACTGCATCTGCGATCTGATCGACGCGGAGCTCGCGCGGGATGGCAGGCCGATCGTGCTGTTCGGGGTCAGCCTCGGTGGGCTGCTCGCCTATCAGGTGGCCGCACGGTCGCAGAACGTGATCGGCCTCGTGGCGACGACGCTCGCCGACCCGCGCGAGAAAGCCGTGCGCCGCGGCTTTGCGCGGACTGCGCTGCTCGGCAGCGCGGGACTGTGGCTCCTCGACAAGCTGGCCCCGCTCACCGACGGGCTACCGTTGCCGATGTCGTTGATGTCGAAGATGCACAAGATCTCGAACAAGCCGGAGCTCTCGGATCTCGTTCGCGCCGACAAGCTCGGCGGCGGGAGCTGGGTCCCCGCCCGCTTCCTGCGGACGTTGATGACGACGGCGCCCGACCTCGAGCCCGAGGAGTTCCGCGTGTGCCCCGTGTTACTCGCTCATCCCGGCGTTGATCGGATGACCGACATCGCGTTGTCGCGCCGGTTCTTCGAGCGACTCGCCGCTCCGAAGCGCATGCTCGTGCTCGAGGGCGCGAGCCATATGCCGACCGAGCATCCCGGCGTCGATCAACTCGAAGCAGCCGTGCTCGAGTTCATGGCGACGGTTGCCGTCGGTCGGCCGCCCGCGCGGCGCGCCAGCGTGTGACCACGCGCCCGTGAGCTCAGGCCCGGCCGGCGACGTCGAGGATCGCGTCCGCGAGCTGGTCGGGGACCTCTTCCTGGAGGAAGTGGCCGGCGTCGGTGCGTACGACCTTCGCATCGGGTCGCAGCCGTTGGAGGTGGTTGATCACGCGGCCAAGGATCGGATCCTTGGTGCCCCAGACCAGGTTGATCGGGACCTGCGCCGTCGCGAACAGCTCGTTCGAGATCGCGAGCTGCGGGATCGATGGATGGCCGGTGATTCGGTCCGGCACCATGCGCGCGAGCGCCAGCGGAGCCGCTCGATCGGCGCGCTTGCGGAGCGGCCAGCGATACGCCTTGGCGACCGTGCCGCGGATCGTCGAGCGATCGCCCTGCGAGGTGTGGAGCACGCCGAGCGGAAACCCGAGCCACTGGAACAGCACGGTGCTCGCGAGCGGCAGCTGCGAGAGGCGATGAAACAGCGTCGGCTTGAACGT
>JAYUYE010001242.1:0-2403 GCA_043752985.1 Myxococcales bacterium | reverse complement strand
TCGCGGTCGCGCCGACGGTGGTCGATCTCGACAGCGGTCGTGTCGCGACGCAGATCAAGGACCGCACCGCACCCGTGCGCCGGCCGACGTCGAGCGGCGGCCTGGGGTGGATCGCGACCCTTGCACTGTTCGCCGGCGGCGTCGCGATCTATCAGTTCGTGATTCGCCCCGCGTTGCGCGGCCGCACCTCGGACCAGGGCGCGGCGGTGCCGATCGTGGTCGGACCTGGCAGCGCCACCATCGATGCTCCGGTCGCTCCGGTCGCTCCGGTCGCTCCGGTCGCTCCGGTCGCTTCGGTCACGACCGATGCAGCGGTTTCGGCCGTTGTGATCGACGTCGCCGCGACAGACTCGATCGACGCCGTGGGCGAAGAGATCGAGATGGATCCCGCGGAGGCGACGAACCCGGATCCGACCGCAGACACCGTCACCGCCGACGAGGAAGCGGCGGATGCGCCGGAGCCCACCGCCGACGTCGAGGCCAAGCTGCCGCAGGCGCCCACGCGGGCGAAGACGATCGGCGAGGCGGTCCAGATGATCAAGGATGGCAAGCGCGACCTCGCGCTGTCGAGCCTGCACGCGCTCGGCAAGAAGTCGCCGAACAGCGGCTACATCTCGTTCCTCCTCGGCAACCTTTATTACGAGAAGCTGTGGTGGGGCGTTGCGCTCGAGCAGTACAAGGAAGCGATCAAGAAGCACGCGGGCTACAAGGCCAACTCGGTGCTGATCAAGAACTCGATCCGCATGCTCGCCAGCCCCCGGACCCGCCGCGCGGCAGACGGCCTCCTGCGCCATACGATCAAGCGCCCGGCGATCCCGCACCTCCGGACGGCGGCCAAGAACGATCCCAACGGGAACGTTCGTAAGGCCGCTGCAGGCCTCGCCAAGAGCATTCCCTGACGTCGGAGCTGCCCGCAGCTCTGTGTCGTCGTCGGAAGGCCTTGACAGGACGGGGCGAATCCGTAAAGTCACGCGCTCTCCGTAGCCCGCAGGATCCATCTAGATGCCGACCATCAATCAGCTCGTCCGTAAGGGTCGCGAGAAGATGCGCACCAAGAGCGCGTCTCCCGCCCTGAAGCAGTGCCCGCAGAAGCGTGGCGTCTGCACCCGCGTCTACACGACGACCCCGAAGAAGCCGAACTCGGCGCTTCGCAAGGTCGCGCGCGTTCGTCTGACGAACCAGATGGAAGTGACGTCGTACATCCCGGGCGAGGGACACAACCTGCAGGAGCACTCGGTCGTGCTCATCCGCGGCGGTCGCGTCAAGGACCTCCCGGGCGTTCGCTATCACATCATCCGCGGCACCCTCGACACCACCGGTGTCCAGAACCGCAAGCAGTCGCGCTCCAAGTACGGCGCGAAGCGTCCGAAGTAAGAGGATCGACGTATGCCGCGTAAAGGTGAAGTCTCGAAGCGCCAGGTCCTCCCGGACCCGAAGTACACCGATGCCCCGACGGATGTTCGTCGTCGGCTGACCAAGTTCGTCAATGTCGTCATGCGCGACGGCAAGAAGGCGGTTGCCGAGGGCATCGTCTACAAGGCGTTCGACATGGTCGCCGAGCGGGCCAAGGACGACCCTTTGAAGGTCTGGGAGCGCGCGCTCGCGAACGTTCGCCCGCGCGTCGAGGTCAAGAGCCGCCGCGTTGGTGGTTCCACCTACCAGGTTCCCGTCGACGTTCGCCCGGACCGCTCGCTCGCGCTCGGCATGCGCTGGCTCGTCGAGTACGCCCGCGCGCGCAACGAGAAGACGATGATGGACCGCCTCGCCAACGAGATCGTCGACGCCGGCCAGAACCGCGGCAACGCGGTCAAGAAGCGCGAAGACGTTCACAAGATGGCAGACGCCAACAAGGCGTTCGCTCACTACCGCTGGTAAGCACTCCGCTTCTCTGATTCCCAGGAAGGGTTTGGAAGGTGGGCCGTCGAGGTCCAAACCACCAGGCTCCACGCTCATGGCAACCCGCCTCGATAGCCGATCAGTCCCTCTGGACCGCACCCGAAACATCGGGATCATGGCTCACGTCGATGCAGGCAAGACGACGACGACCGAGCGGATCCTGTTCTACTCGGGCTCGACGTCTCGGATCGGCGAAGTCGACGACGGCTCCGCGACCACCGACTGGATGGCGCAGGAGCAGGAGCGGGGGATCTCGATCACCGCTGCTGCCACGACGTTTGGCTGGCGCGGCCATGTCGTCAACCTGATCGACACCCCGGGCCACGTCGACTTCACGATGGAAGTCGAGCGCTCGCTGCGCGTCCTCGACGGCGCAGTTGCCGTGTTCGATGCCGTCGCCGGCGTCGAGTCGCAGAGCGAGACGGTGTGGCGCCAGGCGGATCGCTATCGCGTGCCGCGGCTCGCGTTCATCAACAAGTGCGATCGCGAGGGAGCGGATCCCGAGCG
>JAYUYE010001241.1:0-2403 GCA_043752985.1 Myxococcales bacterium | reverse complement strand
CATGGGGGCCATCGTAGCCTAGCGAGAGCGGGGTTGCTTGAGCGCCCGAGGATGCTTGCGTGCCTGCTCGATCATCCGCGCCTGACCCACGTGAGTGTAAATCTGGGTGGTCGCGATGTCCGCGTGTCCGAGCATCGCCTGCACCGCCCGCAGATCTGCGTCGTGCTCGACGAGGTGAGTCGCGAACGAGTGCCGGAGCTTGTGCGGAGACACGCCGCCTGCCGGTAGCCGGACATCGGCGCGGCGGGCGTGGTCGCGGAGCAGCTTCCAGAACCCCTGGCGCGTCATCGGTCCGCCTCGCTCGGTCAGGAACAGCGCGCGCTCCTTGGGATCGCGGACGAACGTCGGACGATCGTCCTCGACGTAGCGGGTGAGCCGGACAAGCGCGGCGGTGTAGATCGGCACGAGCCGGGTCTTGTTGCCCTTGCCGGTGACCCGGACAAACCCCGCGTGCAGATTTGCGTCCGCCAGCGGCAGTCCGACCAGCTCGGACACGCGAAGCCCGGACGCGTACGCGAGCTCGATCATGGCCGCGTCTCGCCGGCCACGCGCGGTGTCCGGTGGCTGGGCGATCAACCGCGCGATCGAGTCCTCGCCGAGCACCCCGGGCAACCGGCGGGCGGTGCGTGGCGCATCGATCAGCTCGGAAGGGTCGGCGTCGAGCCAGCGCTCGCCGACGAGGTGCTTGCAGAACTGGCGGACGGCGACGAGCGTGCGGGCGCGGCTGCGTGCGCCGAGGCCGGCCTTCCACAGCGCGATCAGGAAGTCGGCGACATCTGTCGGGGTGATATCGTCGACGTCCTCGCGGCCGCGCTCGGTGAGGTGCGCGATGAACCGCGCCAGGTCGCGGCCGTACGCATCGATCGTGAGGCGCGCGAGCCCGCGCTCGACCTTGATGTGGTCGAGATACAGGTCAACGGCCTCGTCGAGCCGCAGGCGGCGCGCCATGCGTTCATCGTCGGCGAATCGCGGAATCGGGCAAGTTTTGGGGGGTTGCGATCAGCGCCTCGGCCAGCCATAGTCCGCCCTGGAAGCTTCGGATGGACCTCACGCCAGACGCGATTCGTTGGGTCCTGATCGGGCTGTTCGTTCTCCTGATCTCGATCGCGCTCCACGAGTTCGGCCACGCGATCATGGCGGACATGCTGGGCGACGACACGCCGCGCCGGCAGGGCCGCGTGACCCTCAACCCGCTCGCCCACGCGGATCCGATCGGAACGTTCCTGCTGCCCCTCGCGGGTGGTCTGTGGGGCGCAGCCGGTGGCGGTGGTGGTGGCTTCGGGTGGGGCAAGCCCGTCCAGTGGCAGCCGCAGCGGATCAACCGCAAGTGGAAGATGTCGACCGCGCAGATCCTCGTCGCGATCGCCGGGCCCGGCATGAACTTCGTGCTCGCGATCGTCGTCGCGGTCGTTCACACGATCCTCGTTGCCAAGGGCGTGCTCTCGACGTCGAGCGACATCAGCCGCATCCTCGGCTACACGGTCATCACGAACTTCGTGCTGATGTTCTTCAACCTGCTCCCGATTCCGCCCCTCGACGGCGGGCACGTCGCGCAGCAGTTCATGCCATACAAGCACCGGGCGAAGTTCGACGAGCTCGCTCGGTTCGGCCCGTTCATCGTGATGGCGTTCGCCCTGATCCCAACGCTGTCTCAGGTGTTCCTTGTGCCGGCACGTTGGTGTACGAGTCACCTGTACGAGCTGCTGCACTCGATCGTGACGTGATGGAACAGGCCGGATACCAGGTTGCCCTCGACGTCTTCGAGGGCCCCCTCGATTTGCTGCTTCACCTGGTGAAGAAGCACGAGCTGTCGATCATGGACATCCCGATCTCGTTCGTGACCTCGAAGTACCTCGAGTACCTCGACGCGTTGTCGGCGCTCGATATCGATGTGGCCGGCGAGTACCTCCTGATGGCGGCGACCCTCTGCCACATCAAGTCGCGCGAGTTGTTGCCGTCCTGCGAGCCGCTTCCGGAGGAGGAGGTCGGCGAGGATGGCGAGATCGAGGTCGAGGTCGATCCGCGCGCCGATCTGGTCCGCCGCCTGCTCGAGTACCAGAAGTACAAGGAAGCCGCCAATCAGCTCGGTGGGCGACCCGTCGTGGGCCGCAACGTCTGGAGCCGCGGAGCCTCGACCGAGGACGCGGTCAGCGAAGGTGTCAGCGCCGACATGATCGCGCCGCTCGCACCGTTTCCCGTGCACAAGCTGATCGAGGCGTTCGATCGCGTGATGCAGCTGGCGAAGGTCAAGGTCGCGCACAACGTGCTGATCGATCGCCTCAGCGTCAGCCAGAAGATCTCCGAGCTAACCGACCGGCTCGAGACCGAAGGCCGGTTCACGTTCACGTCGATGTTCAGCTTCCTGCGGGATGGCATTGCGCGGTCGGCCGCCGAGATCCGTCA
>JAYUYE010001240.1:0-2403 GCA_043752985.1 Myxococcales bacterium | reverse complement strand
AGGCGTGTCCTCGCCGCCGCGATACAGGCGGATCAGGTGATCGCGCGTCGTCGGTAGAGCGGGCTCGGCGACGGCCGCTGCCTGCCACAGCTGGACCGCGATCGTCGGTTGCTCGCCGCGCTGCATGCGGCGCTCGGCGATCGCGGCGGCCCAGCGCAGGAACAGTCCGCCGCGCTCTTCGAACCGCGCGATCGTCGCAGCATTCGGATTTGCGATGTCGATGACGTCGAGCCAGCGCTCGGCCACGACGGTGTCGGCCGAGGCGACGACCGCACGCGCGAGCTCGCTGACCGATGGATCACCGATGACTGCGGCCAGCTCGAGCGCGCGCCAGGCGTGCGTGGTCGCCGCCTCGAGGCAGGTCGTGCCGAGCTCGCCGGCGAGCCGCCGATGCGCTGCGAGGGATGCAGCGCGATCACCTGCCGCCGCCGCCGACCACGCGAGCCGTAGCGTCGCGATCCGGCGTGCGCCTCCCGCTACCTGAGCCGCTGGCTCCTCGGCCAGGACGGCCCACATCGACTGCGCCTGGGCGTGCTCGCGATCGCGCTCGAGCTCCGATGCCACCGCGAACCGCGTCGCCAGCGCCTCGAGCCCGCCGCCGGGCAGCGACGAGACCAGCTCGGCGCGCTTGTCGAGCAGCTCGAACAGACGCTCGTCGTCGAGGATCGTCGCCGCGATGATCGCGATGTCGAAGGTGCGGAGCCAGCCGAGGGCCTGAGTGCGGAGGCCGGGCCCAGAGTGGAGGGCCGGGGATCCACTCCCCGGGCCGGGATAAAACTCCAGCTTGGCCCAGCACGCGGCGAGGGCGCCGGTCGGGTTGTCGCCCCGGTCGAGGAGCAGGGCGGCGGTCGCCGCGACCTCCTCGGGGCCGCTGTCGAGCGTCAGTGCGTTCGTGCGCAGCTCGACGACGCGCTTCCAGTTGCCGAGCGCCGTATGCGCGAGCGTGGCGAGCTCGACCACGATCGTTCGCCATGCCGGCGGTAGGTCGGCCGCGAGCAGTCGATCCGCGATCGGCGCCGCGCGATCTGCGCGACCGTGCCGCCATAGCCACGCTTCCGCGAGCTCGATCGCGAGCGCGCCTCGATCGTTTCCAATCCGGCCCTCCGCGGCGGTCAGCGCCTCGGGCGAACCACTGACCAGCGCCGCCGCAAGTCGCAGCCTCGGGGCGAGCGGGTGCGAATCCGCCAGCTCGAGGAACCGCATCGCCTCGTCGGTCTGGTGCAACGCGTCCCAGCTCGCGAGCGCGGTCCGGACGTTGAGGTCGGCGAGCCGGCCATCGGCATCGTCGCCCGCGAGCAATGCTTCGCCTTCGCTCGCGACGAGCTCGAGCATGCGCTCGACGAGCATCCCCGCGTCGGGCGCCTCGAAGTTGCGCGTGTCCTCGTGTAGATCGTCCGGATGCGACACCGTATGCACGACGTCCGTTTTCGCCGGTGAAGGCGCGATCGGTACGCGTGGAATCGGCGGCGGCTTGGTAGCCGTGCGTCGGATCGGAGGCGGATCCGCCATGCGACTTGCGATCGTAGCAGGGCCGCCACAAAAGGGGCCAGCTCCTGCCGTTTTGGGCGTGATAGGCTGGCTGCCGATGAGACCGCGCCGGGCGATCTGCGTCAGCCGTGACGAGGGCGTTCGCCGGGTCGTCGGCGAGGCGCTGGCTGCCGCGGGCCTCACCGTCGAGCACGAGAGCACGGTCCCCGAGGACACCCGCGAGCTAGCCCTCGTCGTCGTCGACCGGGCGACCCGCCAGGCAGCCGGGGCCGCACTGCGCGCGGTCTCCTCTCCGGTCGTCGTCGTCGGCGATGATCTCGACGACGATGGCCTGATCACCCTCATGCTCGAGGCCCCGGTCAGCCACCTCGTCCGCGACCCCCGTGACCGCGACCTCGGCATCACCTCGGAGAAGCTCGCCACCGGCGACGTGTTCGGCCTCGAGAAATACCTCTCCCCCGGCGCCAAGGTCGGCGAGCGGGTGATCCGATCCGAGCTCGACAAGCGTCACGCGATCGACGAGGTCGTTGCCTGGGCCGAGGCGATCGGCGCACGTCAGCCGGTGATCCACCGCCTGTTCTCCGTCGCAGATGAGCTCCTGATGAACGCGCTGCGCGACTCCGCCGACGGTCAACGCCGCGCGATCCTGCGGTGGGCCAGCGACGACGGCACGCTTGCGATCTCCGTCGGCGATCCGTTCGGTGCGCTGCGGCAGCGCGATGTCATCGATCACGTTCGCCGCGCACGCAACGAGCGGGGCCGGCCCCAGCCGATCAGCGAATCCGAGGGCGCCGGTCTCGGCCTCTATCTCGTGCTCTCGAACGTCGCGTCGTTGATCGTCAACGTGGCGCCGGGCCGGGAGACCGAGGTCGTCTGCCTGTTCGACCTCGCGCGTCCGGGCCACAAGGGCGCGAT
>JAYUYE010001239.1:0-2408 GCA_043752985.1 Myxococcales bacterium | reverse complement strand
CATGTCTACGGGCTTTTGCCGCCGACGGTGCCCCGGATCGCGCGGCCGCCTATGCGCACGCCGACCTCGGGTGACGCGCGGCAACGACGACGGGCATTCGCCGGACGTTTGCGGACCTTTCAACGCGAGTGCGGCAAGCGCGCCGACAGCTCGGGAAACAGCGCGTCCACCGCGGGATCGAGGTGAGCGAGCACGAGCACGAGGTCACCGGCGCGCGCACCCGCGAGCGCGCGCTTGACCGCGTCGAGCTCGGTGGCTACGAGCTCGATCGTCGCGACACCGTGGTCGCGGAGCCCGGCCGCCAACAGCTCGGGGACGGCGCCCGGTGCTCGCCCGCGCAACAGCTCCACGGGGAGCTCACGCACGATGACCTGCGCCGGCGCGCCCGCCGCGATCGCGCCCGCGACGTCGTGGAGCTCCGCGTCGAGGCGGTCGCCTGGCATGCCGATCGTGATGTGCAGCGCGCCGTGCCCCCGCTCGGCGAGTAGCGCGCGCGCGAAGCCAATGACGGCGCGGATCGCGGCGGGGTTGTGGCCGAAGTCGAGGACCACGGTCACACCTGCGACGTCGACGAGGTTGCCGCGTCCAGGATTATCCTCGCGCGACGACGTGAACTCGCGCAGTCCTTGGACGATCGCGGCATCCGCGATCCCGAGCGCGTGCGCGAGCGCAGCGGCAGCGAGCGCATTCTCCAGGTTGTAGGTCGCGCGACCGCCGAACGTGATCGGGATGTCTTTGACCGCGATCAGCGATCGATCGCGGTGGCTGAGCTGACCATTCTGTACCGTCCAGTCGATGCCGGCGCGAGGCTCGCGCGCGAACCACACCACCGCGCCGCCGAACGCAGCTGCGATCGCGACCAGCGTCGGATCGTCGGCGTTGAGGATCACGGTGCGTGCGTCGCGGCCGACCACGGCCTTGACGCGCGCCATCGTCATGACGTCATTGACGCCGTAGTCACCAAGATGGTCGGCGCTGACGTTCGTGATCAGCGCCGCATCGCAGCGCTCGACGGTCAATCCGCGCCGCAAGATGCCGCCGCGCGCGGTCTCGAGGATCGCGATCTCGACGCGCGGATCGCGAAGCACGATGCGCGATCCCTCGGGCCCGCTGAAGTCCCCGGCGTGGATCAGCACCTCGTCGATCGCGACCCCATCGGACGACGTGATGCCCGGGACAAGCCCGGCGGCGCGTGCCATTCGCGCGACGAGCCGCGTGGTCGTGGTCTTGCCATTGGTTCCGGTCACGAGACCGATCGGGATCCGATTCAGCCGCGACCAGTCGATCTCGGCCACTGCCGGCAACGGCCCGAGTCGCGCGAACCGGAGCTGGTGTGTGCCGGCGCCCACCGTGATCGCCTCGTCGTCGACGAGCACTGGAAGTCCGTGGTCGCGGGCGGCACTCGTCAGCTCGGCCAGCCCCGGAACGTGCGCCTGTTCGATTCGCGCAAGGATGTCGGGATCGAGCTCCGGCAGCTCGCCACCCGCAACCTCCGCCTCCGCCAACGCCAGCGCCCACTCGTTGAGCTCGGTGAGCGGCATCAGGACCTCGACTGGACCCGATACGAACAGCGACACGCCGCCGTCGAAGCGGCGAACATGGACCTCGCCCGGCCACGGCAGGACCTGTGCGATCGCCCGCCGCCATGCATCCACGATCCGATCTGCATCGTGGTCGGCCGCATCGAGCACGGCATCGATCACGACGCCGGACGCGCGAGTGGCGAGGTTCGATCCGGTCACCCGGCGCGAATCGGCGATCCGCATCGGTCAGTCGTCGGTCTCTCGGGCGAGCCGGACGCCGCGTTCGTCGGCGATCAGGGTCAGCCCGGTTGTCCCGATCTCACCGTCGGTCGCGTGGGGTGGGACCAGTACCAGAGCGTGGTCCGCCACCGGTGGCGTCACGAGTGCATGCGCGGCATCTCCCGCGTTGAAGTAGATGATCTGCTTCCACGTGCGCGTCAGGTTGTCGCCGAAGATCACGAGCAGATCACCCGGGCGGCCGTATGCGAGCGCCGCATCAACCGCCGCGATCTCGTCCACGATGATCTCGAAGCGCGACGCCGGCATCCCCGCTTCTAGCAACGCTCCCGCGAGTAGCCGCGGCACTTCATCCGGCTTGCGCCCGCGCAGGTCATTGTCGTTGCGCAGGATCAGGTGGTCGAAGGCACCGCTCGCCTGCCGCGCAATCTCCACGATGTCCTCGTCGCGGCGATCGCCGGGGGCCGAGATCACGCCGATCCGGCGACCGCTGACGTCGAGCCGGCGGACGAGGTCCGCCATCGCCTTCATCGCGGCCGGGTTGTGGCCATAGTCGAGGATGACCTTGAACGGCAGCTTGTCGTAGACGTTGAGGCGGCCTGGCGCCTGGAAGAACGTCGTGTCGAACGTGCGCAGCCCTTGCCGGAT
>JAYUYE010001238.1:0-2415 GCA_043752985.1 Myxococcales bacterium | reverse complement strand
CGGTGTGATCGACGACGACCTTCTTGCCGCGCTGGACGAGCGGCGCATCGCACTCGCGAGACACCGGCCGACCGTCGGTGACGGCGAGGTAGAGCTTGTCGACCTGACTTGCGCCGAACGCCTCGCGCAGCGCGCGATAGACCTCGGGGGTGCGCGCGACGATCAGCGGACCGGAGGTACCGATGTCCAGACGATGGACGAGGCCGCCCTCGCGCGGGTCATCGCCGATCGCGATGCACTCGGGCCAGCGGTGCGCGATCGCGTTCGCCGCGGTGCCGAGCTCGCCGGCGCGCAGCGGTTGCGACGGCATGCCCGCCGGCTTCGCGATCACGACCACCTCGGGGCGCTCGAGCAGAACGACGAGCTGCTCGGCCGCGACCGGATCCGGCAGCGGGTGCATCGCCGCGCCGGAGACCGGAGAGCGGGTCAGCTCGATCACGTCGCCCGGGTTGACGCGATCACCTTTCTTCGCCCGCTTGCCCGCGACGCGCACGCAGCCTTCGTCGAACAGCTCGGCGAGCTGACGACGCCCGGCGTCGGGAAAGTGGCGCGTGAGCTCCTTGTCGACGCGGCCGGTCTCGGTTGCAGTGACGCGCACAGGTTCGGTGGGTTCGGTCATACGGCCTCGAGGAGCAACGCGGGTGCAGTGGAGCCAGGCGGGATCTCGGTGTCTTCGGCAGCGAGCTCGACGAGCGCGTTGCAGCCGACGAGCGACGACAGCATCGCGGATCCCTGCTTGGGATGCGGATGCGCGATCAGATGATCGCCGTTGCGCACGACCGTGGCGCGCAGGTAGTGCGCGCGCCCGGCTTGCTTGCGGTAGCCGCGCACGAGCTGGACCGGCGCACGCGGACGATCGATCTTCGTCGCGCCCTGCATCGCGAGCAGCGCGGGACGCAAGAACAGCTCGAACGCGACGACGGTCGACACCGGATTCCCGGGCAGGCCGAACACCGGCGTGCCTTTACCGCCATCAGGGCGCATGCCGAACGAGAACGGCTTGCCCGGCTTCATGGCGACCTTGTAGAGCTCGAGCTCGACGCCGCTCGCCGCGAGCGCGGCGCGAACATGATCGTGATCGCCGACCGAGACGCCGCCGGTCGTGATCACCACGTCGTAACCGAAAGCAGCCGAGATCAGCCCGGCGAGGGCGCTGACATCATCGCGCGCGATGCCGACCCGGTGAGCGACACCGCCGGCTTCCGTGATCAAGGCGACCAGTGCATGCGCCGAGGAATCGACGAGCTGGCCGGGGCCCGGTGGCGTCGCGACATCGACGAGCTCGTCGCCCGTTGCGATCAGCGCGACTCGCGGAATCCGCGACACGGGGACCTCGGTGATCCCGAGGGCCGCGAGCACTCCGAGCTCCCACGCCGCGAGCCGCGTGCCCCTCGTGACCACGACATCTCCCGGCGCGATATCCTCACCGAGCCTGCGCACGTTGTCACCGGGGGGCGATTCAGGGAGGGTGACCCGGTCGCCTTCGAGCGTCGCGGCTTCCTGGATCACGACCGTGTCGAGGTCGGGCGGCATCGCAGCGCCGGTGAAGATCCGTACCGCGGATCTCTCCGCCACAGCGTGGGTGAACGGTGCGCCGGCGGCGACGACCCCGACGACCGGCAGCGTGGCCGGGAGGTCCGCGGAGCGCACCGCGTAGCCGTCCATCGCGGAGTTGTCGAAGCCGGGGAGTGAGCGTTCCGCGACGATGTCGATCGCGAGCACGCGGCCGAGCGCCAAATCGATCGCGATGGTCTCGCTCGCGAGCCGAGGTACGCGCTCGTTCACGATCCTGGAGGCCTCGGCGACGGACAGCACGCGCGCACTATACGCGGTAGGCTCCGGTTCCATGAAGGGTGCGCCGCTCTGCTTGTTGTTCCTCACGACGTGCTGTCCACCCGAGGCTGCGAAGCCGGTGACGCCCGTCGGTATCGGCCCGACGAAGCCGAAGGTCGAGGTGAAGGATCTCGCCGCTCCGGGTGAGATCCACCTGAAGAACGTCCGCCAGCTGACGTTTGGCGGCGACAACGCCGAGGCGTACTGGGCGTTCGGCGGCGACAAGCTGATCCTGCAGACCAACAAGAGCCCGTACAAGTGCGACCAGATCGAGGTGCTGACGCTTGCCGACGGCTCGTCCACGCGGGTCTCGACGGGGAAGGGCCGCACCACCTGCTCGTACTTCCTCAAGGGCGACAAGGAGATCGTCTACGCGTCGACGCACGAGGACTCGCCCGCGTGCCCGACCCCGCCCGACATGTCCAAGGGCTATCTGTGGGGGCTGTTCGAGTTCGACATCTACCGGTCCAACGCCGATGGCTCGAACCTCCACAACATCACACCGAACACTCCGGGCTACGACGCCGAGGCCACGGTGTGCGCCACCGACGGCAGCGTCATCTTCACGTCAACGCGCTCGGG
>JAYUYE010001237.1:0-13837 GCA_043752985.1 Myxococcales bacterium | reverse complement strand
GATAGTGGCGCTGGTAGTCAAAGAACGGCGCCGTGCGATCGCGCGCGTGGTCACCGGTCGGCGCGATCTTGTCGAGCGTCGGCATGGTCTGATGAATGAACAGTGCCATCGACTCGCGCGCGTGCTTGGTCTTCGTCGCGAGCTTCTCGCCGGTCGTCGCCTTCCACAGGTCGTAGAGCTCGAACAGATTGCGCATCGCGACGCCGTAGCCCGTGCCCTCGCGCGAGCCGCCGCCGGTGAGGTCGGCTTCGAACGTCGGCACGAGCTGACCGAGGATCTTCTCGTCACGGAACTTCGCGATGAATGCGTCGGCGTGCGGGTTCTCGCCCTTGGTCGCGAGACCGACGAGCATCGTCGCGCGGAGGAACGAGTAGTAGTAGTTGTTCGACGGGTTGTCGACGGACCAGCCATTCCACGACTGCGGCGTGCCGCCCCAGGTCGCGCCGGTCGGGTTCCACACGTTGCTGACCGCCTGGTTGGCGTACGCGATCCAGCGGGTGCGCTGCGCGGGCGTCACCGCGTCGAAGCACCAGTCATAGACGAGCGCGAGGTCACCGATCATCTCGCCGATGTGGAGGTAGCTGTTGAGCGCGACCACGGGGCGCTGGCCCGTCGTGAACAGCGCCTCGGCTGCGACGACCTGCGCCTCGACCACCGCGATCGACTTCGTGCAGTACGCCGCGGTTCCGGTCAGCTGACCGAGCAGCGCGCCGTTCCACGCGGAGAAGCCGTAGACGGTCGCACCGCCGACCCACTGGTCGACCTTGCTCTTGAACCGCACAGCGGTCGGCGTGCTCGCCTGCAGTGCCGCCCCGAGGCGGTCCTTCTGCGTACCGAGGTAGATGCGGGGATGCGCCGTCGGGTACGTCGGTAGCGTGTCGTCGTCCTCCGGGTCCTGGGCCGGGTCGCCATCACCGCTGCCGTCGTCTCCTTCGCCTTCGCCCTCATGGAGGTCGCCATCGTCCGCGTGCCCCGGATCACCGACCGTGCAAGCAGAGACCGCGGAGACGCCGGAGAGGAGCGCGAGCAGCAGCGTGGTGTTCCGTCCCATGTGCGCTTTGGTAACAAGCGCCGCAGGCGTGGGCCTTGTAAACTTTGTCCGACACTGCGCCCACTTGAGCGCTAAGCCGTTTTCGGAGCGCGGTTTGTCGTCGGTCGTCGCGCCCGCGGATCACGATCTGCGCGATGCAGCTTACAAACGTGCGTCCCAGTTACCCAAGCAATAAGTTCTTGGACGAACGAGATTCGTTCGTGCTCAGCTCCGTCGCTCGTCGGTAAAATTCGTGTAGTTCCGTCCCAGATCCCACCGAGAACCTCGTCCACCGACTCGTGGTGCGAACTCAGCTCGCAGCGCGAGCACAGCAGATCGAACAGCGCGCCGTGCATCTCGATCACGTCCTTGAAGCCCGCGCGCTGGTGCAGGCGATCGACGTTGACGGTCATGATCGTGGCGCGCTCCCGGGTGTTCGCGATCCAGCACCACCGCGTGCGCGCGATTCGGCTGCACGGCCCGGATGGCTCACGTCATCTCCGGCTTGCACCGCGACGCGAGCTTCGAGTCCATCGACACGGCCGGGCCGGTGATGAACAGCGCGCTGCGAGCTCGCGAGAACCCACCGCATCGACCAGCGCGCGCTGGAGGTCGGCCGCCGCCCGAGGATATCCGACAAACCGACCGTTTCGTCGAGACAGCGCCCGGACCCGGCCACTATAACCGGGGCGCCCGCATGCCAGCACGCTCGAGCTCCCACCTCTGGATCCTGACCGCGCTGTTCGCGAGCGGCATCGTGGCCTTCGGGTCCCCGGTGTTCGCGCAGCCGAGCGGCTCCGGTTCCGCAGCGCCGGTGATCGTCAGTTCCGGCACCGCGCCAAGCACGGCGAGCCTCGACAAGGTCGGCGAAGCTGCCGCGGAAGCGTGCGCCAAGCCCAAGATCAAGGCGCCGAAGCCAGCCGAGAAGCCGCTCTGGGAGAAGCTGATCCCGATCGCCGTGCTGCTGCTCGTCATTGTCGTGGTGCTCTCCCGCCTACCAAAAGTCGAGCTCGGACACACCGACGCGTTTCGGCGCCGGCGCCGGCTCAACTGGCTCGTGCTCGGCCTGACGTATTCGTTTCTCTACATGGCCCGGTACAACCTCAACCAGTACATGTATGTCGGCGGGATCACCGCCTCCGAGTTCGGCACGATCTTCGGCTGGGGATCCGCGACGTATGGCGTCGCCTTCCTCATCAATGGTCCGCTCACCGACCGCTGGGGCGGGCGAACCACGATCCTGCTCGCCGCCGGCGGTGCCCTGGTGGCGAACGCGCTCATTGGCTACGCGGTCTACACGAAGAGCGCGCTGTTCGGGACACCGTTCCACACGATGCTCGTTCTCTACTGCACGAACATGTACTTCCAGAGCTTCGGCGCCGTGTCGATCGTCAAGGTCAACGGCTCGTGGTTCCACCTCCGCGAACGCGGAACGTTCGGCGGCATCTTCGGCATCCTGATCTCGCTCGGCGTGTTCTTCGCCTACGACGGAGGCAAGATGATCACCGACGCGCTGCCCACGCAGCTCGAGTGGGTGTTCCTCATCCCGGCGGGCATCCTCGTCGTGTTCTTCGTGTTGTGCTGGCTGTTCGTGCGCGATTCGCCGTCGCAGGCTGGTCTCGCCGACTTCGATCTCGGCGACGCGAGCACGCCGGACGACGGGGTCAAGGAACCGGCCTACAAGGTGATCGTCCGCCTGCTCTCACATCCGATCATCCTGACGATCGCGATCATCGAGCTGTGCTCCGGCTTCTTGCGGCAGGCGATCATGCAGTGGGGCCGCGGGTTCAGCGAGGGCCTCGGCATGGGCGATTCGTTCATCATCGAGAACTGGGGCGTCGTGCTGTGCATCGCTGGCATCACCGGCGGCATGTTCGCGGGCACGATCTCCGATCACCTGTTCCAGTCACGCCGCGGTCCCGTCGCCGCCGTGCTCTACGCGCTGATGCTCGCGGGTGCGGTCGTTATCATCCCGCTGCTGCTGCTGTCCTCTCCCGGCCCCGTGCCGCTGCTGCTCGCCTTCATGTCGATGGCGATCATCGGTGTGCACGGCATGCTGTCGGGAACGGCAAGCGCCGATTTTGGTGGGCGCAAGAACACGGGGACCGCGGTCGGTATCATTGACGGCTTCGTCTACGCCGGTTCCATGGTGCAGTCGTTCCTCTACGGTGCGTACCTGCCGGAGAAGGTGATCATCTGCGCGGACAAGACGACCCGGCAGAACCCGGCGTCCCAGATCATCGACAACTGGATGATCTGGCCGTACGCGATGATTCCGGTCGCGCTGGTCGGGCTCGTGCTGTCGTTGCGCGTGTGGAACGCCCGCGCCCGTCCGAAGCCGTAATCGCGGCGTGCTACGATCGCTGGCGATGCGCACGCACGCTGTTGTCATCGCGCTTGTCCTCGCCGGATGTGGCGGCAAGAAGGACGAAGAGGCTCCGCTACCGGATAAGCCCACGCCGTCGCCGGTGGGCTCGCAAGCCGCACCCGCCAAGGCCGGGACGGTACAGCTGTTCGTCGACGACGCCTCCGTCGCGACGATCGAGGTCGACGCCGTCAAGGACTGGCCGCGCCTCGACTCGCTGCTTCCCGAGGGCGCGCGTCGCCTCGGCAAATGGCAGGGAATCTCGACGAAGGGCGCGAAGACGGCGGAGATCGCGAAGCCGTTCGAGACCTATCGCGACTACGTGCCTGCCCTGTTCCCCGGCGAGGGCAACACCATCAACTTCGGGCTGTTCGATCCGGTCGAGCTCGGCAAGCGCGGAAAGCCAGCGCTCCGCGAGGACGCGATCACCGAGCTCCGCGTCAAGCTCGATGCGAGCGGCATGCGCGGTGGCAACGATCACGGAGGAGGCGAGGTCATCGATCCCGCGAAGGTCGAGCTCGCGATCAAGACCACCGCCGGGGAGAAGAAGCTGACCGGCGAACAGCTGCTCGGTCTCGAGCGCGAAGCAATGCCAGGTGGTGGCGGCGACGCCAAGGGCTGGCGACTCGACGTGGTCCTCACGGCGGCCGGCGTGAAGTCCTGGGAAAAGATCATGCTGTACGACGCCAGCGGCACGACGCTACCGCTCGAGAAGAAGGACATGGACGCGAACACGATTCCGTTCATCAAGCTCAACCGCCAGGGCGCACTCCGGTTTCGGCTCTACAAGAAGCAGGCCGACGGGTTCCAGGCAGCCGGCGATCTGCGCGCGCTGACCAAGATCGACATCGTCAAGTGAAGCGCCGACAGTCGTTCGCCGCAGCCGTCGTCATGATCGCCGCCGCGCACGAGGACAGCGCGCACGTCGTGCGAGAAGTCGTCCGTTAGCGACGTCCCAGGGGACGACGTTGAAAATGTCCCACAGGAGATCGACGAGGGATTCACTCCCACCGGGCGACGCCGAGCGGCAGCGCGAGCGGGTGGACCGGGCGACCGCCCACCTGGCGCCGACGAGTCTGCGGTCGCGATGCGCGCTCGTTCATGTGGCAGTGAATGTGCTGGACCATGTCGATACTCCCTGTGATGGGTTGGAGAAAACAAAGGTGGCCGGCGCCGGGGACCACCAGCACGCCATGGCTTGCCTGCTGGTATGCGGGCGAGCGGTTGCGTGTCTACTGCAAGACGATCCGCCTCGTCCTCCGTCACGCGGCGATGGTCCCGGATCCCGCGCGATCAGCTCTCGACGTGCAGCTCGATCTTGATGGTGCCGTCGGACTCGCGGTTCCACCGCATCGCGGTCAGCACGAGGGTATCGAGGTCGTGCCCGTAGATGCCGTACACGCCGTCGGTGCGATTGCGATTCTTCAGAGTGGTCCGCTCGTCGAGTGGAACGGTCTTCTGCGTCGCCGTGGCCTCTTCGGCCTCGTAGACGTTCGCGTACTCCTCGCACGCGGCGCGTACGAGCTCGGCTCGCGTGAAGCCGACCGCGAACGCGGCACTGATCGCGATCGAAGCGGGCGTGGTCAGCGGAAACGAGACCACGAGGATCGCGTGCTCGGACGGAATCACGATCTCCTCGGGGTTGCGCAGCTGGCCCAGCGACCTTTCGACGTCGTGCAAGCGTACGCCGCCATCCGGAAAGTGGATCCGTTGCGCCACCATCGAGACCGGCGTCGGGGTGACCCGCATCTTCTTCGTCAGCCACCACGTCGCCGCGAGCGCGAGGATGATCAGGAGCCCGATCGACATCACGCGAACCGTAGCATCAGTGCCAGGTCAAGGTACCGACCCCGGCCGGCTCGATCGTCGTGACCGAGTCACGAGCGACATCAATTGCCAATCTCGATCTCGGCACGGTGCTCCTGACCATCGTCGCGGAGCGGGATGGTCTTCGACGGCTGGTCGATTCCATCACACATCACCCGGCGCACCGTTCGACCGTCGCCGCCGAGGTTCTTGACGACGATATGATAGACGGTCTCGCGGTGCCGGTAGTGGAGCGCGAACCCGGGCCAGCTCGCCGGCAACAGCGGCGCGACGTGCAGCTGGTCGACGACGAGCCGGATCCCGAGCAGGGACTCGGTGATCAGCTGGTACATCCAGGCCGCCGAGCCCGTGTACCAGGTCCACCCGCCGCGGCCCGCGTGCTGGGGATTGGTGTAGATGTCGGCGGCGACCACATACGGCTCGACCTTGTAGATGTCGATCGCAGCCGCGGTGTCGCCGTGATGGATCGGGTTGATCAGGTCGAACAGCTCCCACGCCTTCTCGCGATCGCCCGCGACCGCGAACGCCATCGCCGCCCAGACCGCTGCGTGGGTGTACTGGCCGCCATTCTCGCGCACACCCGGGACGTAGCCCTTGATGTAGCCCGGCTCGAGGACCGAATTCGAGAACGGCGGATCGAACAGCTGGATGAGACCGAGGTCACGGCGTACCAGCCGCGTGTCGACCGCAGCGAGCCCCTTCCGAGCTCGTTCGGGATCCGCTGCCTGCGACAGCATCGCCCAGCTCTGCGGCAACGAATCGATCTGACACTCGGGGCTCTGCGCGGAGCCGAGGGGCGTGCCGTCATCGAAGTACGCGCGGCGATACCACTCACCGTCCCACGCGTGCGCCTCGATGTTGGCGCGCAGCTTGACCGCCTCGGTCGCACATAGCTCCGCGAACGGCTGGTCGTCGCGGCTCGTGGAGATTGCTTGGAACTTGGTCAGCACGTCGAACAGGAAAAACGCGAGCCAGACGCTCTCGCCCTTGCCGTGATCGCCGACGAGATTCATCCCGTCGTTCCAGTCGCCCGTCCCCATCAGAGGCAGGCCGTGCTCGCCGAACCTCAGGCCATGCTGGATCGACCGCCGGCAGTGCTCGTACACCGTGGCAAGCTCGACCGACCGGATCGGCAGATCGTAGTAGCTGTCCTCGTCGGCGCGGACCGCGCGACCCTCGAGGAATGCGAGCTTCTCGTCGAGCACTCCCGTGTCACCGAGCGCGGTGACGTACCGACACACGGCGTACGGGAGGAACAAATAGTCATCGGAGATCCGGGTGCGCACGCCACGACCGAGCGGCGGATGCCACCAGTGCTGGACGTCGCCCTCGGGGAACTGCCGCGACGCAACGAGGAGAATCTGCTCGCGCAGCAACGCCGGCTCGGCATGGACGAGCGCGAGCGAATCCTGCAGCTGGTCGCGGAACCCGAACGCCCCGCCGGATTGATAGAAGCCGCTGCGGCCCCACATCCGGGATGCGAGCACCTGATAGAGGAGCCAGCCATTCGCGAGGAAGTTGAGCGCCGGATCGGGTGTCTCGACGTGGACCGCGCCGAGCGTCCTGTTCCAGAACGCCCACACACTCTCGAGCGCGGTGCGCGCGGCGCCGACCCCGCGGAACCGGGTGACGAGGTGGCGCGCATCGGCGAGATCACGGCCCGAGCCGAACGTGAACGCGATCTCGCGTTCCTGTCCGTCGGCCAGCTCGATCGTCGTCTGCATCGCAAGGCAGGGATCAAGGCCGGCACCGGCGCGCCCCGACAGCTTCGGCCGGGTCAGGCAGGCGGGATGCGCCGCGCTGCCGTTGCGACCGAGCACCTCCACGCGATCTCCCGTGAACGTACGCTCGCCCTCGCTGCAATCGAGAAACGCCACGCGATGCGCGAGCTCGGCGTTGTACGAATTGCGCGCGAGCAGACCCGCCGTCTTGAGATCGAGCTCGACGATCACGTGGGGTGCGTTGACCGCGCGACTCGAACCGAGGACCAGCTCGAAGTAGCTGAGGATCGACAGGCGACGCGGCTTGCCCGACGTATTGCGTAGCTTGAGAACGAGGAACTTCAGCGGTGCATCCGTCGCGACGAAGGTCGTCAGCGTGCTCTCGATGCCGCCCTCGTTGTGCTCGAAGATGCTGTAGCCGAACCCGTGCCGGGTCGCGTAGGTCCCGGTGCCGGTTGCAGGCAGCGGCGTCGGTGACCAGTACTCTGCGGTGTCTTCGTCGCGGATGTACATCGCCTCGCCGGTGACATCGCTGATCGAGTCGTTGTGCCAGGGCGTGAGGCGATAGCTGTGCGCGTTCTCGCACCACGTGTAGCCGCCACCGCTCTCCGTGACCACGGTCCCGAAGTATGGGTTCGCGAGCACGTTGCTCCACGGCGCCGGCGTGCGCGAGCTCGCGCTCGTCGTGATCACGTACTCGCGTCCGTCGCTGGTGAACCCACCGAATCCGTTGAACGCCGCGAGATCGGGTCGCTCGACCGCGACCGCCTTCGCTGGCGCACGCCGCGGCACGACCGGCTCAGGCAGTGGCGGTTCGAGGCGCGGCTTGCGCTCCATCTGCTCGACCAAGGAGCCGTCGTTTGCGTCGAGGATCACCCGCGCCGCGGTCTGCAGGAGGATCTTGTCCTCCTCTCCGAACTGCTCGGTGCGGCGGACGAAGATCCCGCCCGGTTTGTCGAGGACGCCTGCCTCGGTGACCGGAGCTGCTGCGATCAGCGACATGATCGCGTCCTGGAGCACCTGACGATATCCCGACGGATCTTCGTTCCAGATCACCAGATCCGAGCTCAGACCCTTGAAGCGCCAGTACGCGTGCGCCTTGATGAGGTGATGGACGAGCTCGATGTGCGCGAGATCCGAGATCCGGACCAGCACGATCGGAAGGTCGCCCGAGATGCCGTACGCCCAGAGCGCCGACTGCGCGCCGCGGTTGCGCGCGAGCAGACTGCGTGGTGCACGCAGCGCAGACGTCGCATACAGCACGTGACTGGCAAGCCGCTCGTAGAGCTGGGTCTCGGTGTTTGACGAGTCGAGGCGACGCTGCTCGACGTGACCGTGGGTCCACGCGAGCTCGAACACGCGGTCGGAGATGTTCCGATCGCGATACTTCTCGATCAGCGCGAGAGCACCGTCGCGGGTCTCCGCGATGCCACTGACGAAGTGGATTCGCACGGTCTCGTGCGGGGCGATCACCACCCGATTCCGGATCGCGACGATCGGGTCGAGGACAGAACCCTCGGTGTTCGACAGCGTATCGCGGTACATCGCGATCGGATCCGCGGCCGAGCGTCCGCGTCCGATGAACTGCGCGCGCGCCGTGTCGTACGACGGCTCGCCGGCAGTCGGGCCGTGCACGGTCATGAGGTGGACCATCCACGGTGGCTTCTCCGCTCCAGACCGCGCGCGACGCGTGGCCAGGATGGCCTGGTGCTCGCGGAGCAGCTCGGTCTGCACGAACAGGTTGCTGAACGCCGGATGCGCGGCATCGGCAGCCGCGGACGTCAGCACGATCTCGGCGAAGCTCGTCAGCTCGAGCGTCCGCTCCGTCTTGCTCGAGTTGGTCAGGGAGACCCGACGCATCTCGATGTCGTCCTCGGGCGAGATCGCAATCTCGACGTGCGTATCGATGTCGCGATCGAAGCGGCGGAACTCGGCGCGGCCCTGCGAGTAAATCGCCTCGTAGCGGCTCGCGCGCGCGAGCGTCGGCTGATGGGCGACCGACCAGAACGCGCCGCTCGACACGTCGCGGAGATAACCGAACGTGCCCCAACAATCGCGTGTCGCGTCCTCGTGCCAGCGCGTCACCGCGATGTCGCGCCACCGGCTGTAACCACCGCCGGCGTTGGTGATTGCCACGTGATAGTGGCCGTTCGACAACAGGTGCACCTCGGGCCGCGGCGAGGTCGGCGTGGTGAACACGCGGAGCGCATCGGTTGTCGCGACACCTTCGTCGGGGCTGCGCGACACCTCCGCAGGGTGCGGGTAGATCGCGAGCGCCCGAGGCACGCGCTCCTGGAGCAGTAGATCGGTTGCCCGGAACGACGGGTCCGCCGCGAACCGACGCTGCATCGGTCGGTCGAGCAGGATGTACGCGAGTGCGAGGAACGTCATCCCCTGGTGGTGGGCCATGAAGGACCGCACCGTCGTGCTCTTCTTGCCGCTCGCGAGTCGCATCGGTGTGTAGTCGATCGCCTCGTAGAAGCCGTACTCGCCGAGCTGACCCTCGTCGGCGAGCCGCCGCAGATTTCCGCACGCTGCCTCGGCATCGACGACGAGCGCCATCGCACTCGCGTACGGTGCGATCACCAGATCGTCGGCGAGGCCGCGCTGGAAGCCGAGACCCGGCACGCCGAACGCGCGGTACTGATAGTTGAGGTGCGTGTCGGTCTTGTCGTAGCCGGACTCCGACACACCCCACGGGACACCGCGCTCGTTGCCATACTCGATCTGGCGCTCGACGACGGCGCGACACGTGTCGTGGAGCAACGTGCCCGCGTACGACGGCATGATCAAGAGCGGCATCAGGTACTCGAACATCGAGCCGCTCCACGACAGCAGTGCGGGCTTGCCGCGCGACGTCGTCAGGAGCCGCCCGAGGCTGAACCAGTGCTCCTGTGGCAGCTTGCCCTGTGCGATCGCGATGAAGCTCGCGAGCCGCGCCTCGGAGGCGAGCAGATCGTAATAGCTGGCGTCGAGCCGGTGATCGGTGACGCTGTAGCCGATCGCGAACAGCTGGCGCTGCCTGTCGTACAGGAACTCATAGTCGAGGTCGGCGAGCTCGCGACAGCGCAAGGCGAGCGCACGGAGCTCTCCGATCCGCTGAATCGCGCGGTCGGATCCGTCGAGGCGAGCGAGCTGCACCAGCGAAGGAATCTCCGCGTCGGTCCCCCGTGCCGGCGCGAGCTCGGTCAGCTCGGTCAGAGCATCGCGGCACCGCGCCGCGAACGCGGTCGCCCACCAGGTCGCGTCGACGTTTTCGATCGCCGCGACGGCGGTCACCAGCGCATCGGCCGCCGGCACGATCGCCTGGAGCCGCGACACCGTGCTCGCGAGCGTGCCGACCGAGGCCTCGAGATCTGCGGCCAGCCGCTGCAAGGCACGGTCGAGCTCGGGCTGGTTTTTGGTGTGCACCGCGAGCTCGGCGAGCGTCGCGTGCAGTCCCTCGAACGCACGGGCTCCGACGATCGGCAACTGTTCGAGCTCTTCGAGACCCGAGGCCAGCGTGAGGAGGTGACCGGCGAGGTTGCCACTGTCGACGGTCGACACGTACATCGGCCGCAGCGGCTCGAGGTTGCCAGTGTCGTACCAGTTGTAGAAGTGACCGCGATAACGCTGCATCCGGTCGAGCGTCGCCAGCGTGCGCGTCGTTCGCGCGATCAGCTCGCCGGCGGAGATGTAGCCGAAGTCGTAGGCAGCGAGGCTCGCCGTCAACGACAGGCCGATGTTCGTCGGAGACGTCCGGCGCGCGACACCGTTGGGCGGCTGCTCCTGGAAGTTATCCGGCGGCAGATAGTTGTCGGCAGCGGTGGTCATGACCTCGAAGAACCGCCACGTCTTGCGCGCGACCTGCTGGAGGAACGCCCGACCCTCCTTCGACAGCCGCGGCGCCTCCTCCACGATCGGCCGGCTCAGCCACCACGCAATCGCCGGGACGATCAACCACGCCGCCAGCATCGGCGACGCAGCGAGCAGAGCGTCAGATCGGCCTTTGCCAACGACGATCGCCAGAGCAACCGCGCTCACCGGTGCAATCCACATGGCGACGTACGCGCCGGGCAGCGTCGAGATCCCTCCGCGCTGCGCATCCGCCGCAGTGCGCCACTGCAACAACCGCCTGCGCGTCATGTAGACGCGGCCGAGCGTCCGCACGATGGCCGTCAGGGACACCCAGGCTTCGTACGGCAAGCACGCGAGACCGTAGGCTTCACGTGCAAGCTGAGAGACGACCACGTCCGCGATCTCGCCGACGTGCTGACCGCGGGTCTGATCCACGGAGCCACGCGCAAGAGCCGCGCCCGCGGCGAGCAGCCCCGGCAGAACGACGATCAACGCGACCGAGATCGTCGCGAACCAGCCAACGCTGCTATGAAACCAGCCGGCGACCAAGAGCGTCATCAGTGCGATCGGCACGACGCTGCGGCGAAGGTTGTCAAACACCTTCCACCGCGCGAGCAGCGAGATCGGATTTCGCGCGCGCTTGCTCGCGGTCGGAACGCTCCGGCCGAGCCACGCAGCGATCTGCCAGTCGCCGCGGATCCAGCGCGAACGCCGGCTGACGTCGGCCGCGTACGCGGACGGGTAATCCTCGACGAGCAGCACATCGCTGACCATGCCGGCCCGCGCATGCGCACCCTCGACCAGATCGTGACTGAGGACGCGGTTCTCGGGGAACTTGCCCTCGAGCGCCTCGCGGAACGCATCGACATCGTAGATGCCCTTGCCGATGAACGAGCCATCACTGAACACGTCCTGATAGACGTCGGACACCGCCCGCGTGTACGGATCGATGCCGGGCTGGCCACCGAAGAGCCGCGCGAACCGCGAGCTCGAGGTGCTCTTCATGCTGACGCCGACGCGCGGCTGCAAGATCCCGTATCCGGCGACAACGCGGCCGACCGCGGCGTCGTAAACGGGCCGGTTCAGCGGGTGCCCGATCGTCGCGGCGAGCAGACGCGCTGCATCGCGCGGCAGATCGGTGTCGCTATCGAGGACGATCACGTACTTCACGCCGACGAGGCGTTCGGCCTGACCGACGACGGTGTCAAACACATGCGTGCCGCGGAGCTCGGTATTGAGCTGCTCGAGCTTGCCGCGCTTGCGCTCCCAGCCCATCCACACGCCCTCGCTCGGATTCCAGCGCCGCGCGCGATGGAACAAATAGAAGCTGCTCGGTGCGTGTCGCGAGTTGAGTGCCTCGATCCGGTCGCGAGCATGCGCGAGCAGTGCGTCGTCGGCATCCACCGTCTCGGTCTTCGCGTCGCGAAAGTCCGTGACGAGCGCGAACGAAAGGTTCTTGTCGCGGTTCGCGAGATATCGAACCTCCAGCAGATCCACGAGCTCGTCGATCTCGGCAATGTCCGTGAGCATGGTCGGAACCGCGACGAGCGTGCGATGTGCGTCTGGAATCCCGGAGGTGAAGTCGAGGCGCGGCAAGGACCGCGGGTCGACGAGCAAGGTAACGGCCCAGTTCACGAGTGCGACGGCGAGGTGACTCGCGCAAATCGCGAGCAGCGCGATCCATGCGATCCGCCACGCACCGTCGAGATCGAAAGGCATGCGTTGTGCGAGCAGCGTCGTCACCGCGGCCGTGACAAGCGTGATCGAGCCGACGTAGGTGACGAGGCGCATCCGGCGCAGCTTCTTGCGCAGCCTCATCACCAGGCCACGACGCATCTTCGCGACGAGCTCGAGCTGGTAGCGGCCGTCCTCGATCAGGAAGTAGCCAACATGGGCGCTCCGGTCCTTGGCCTCGCGGGCGAGTGCGACGGCTGCGCGCGCTACGTCGCTCTCGGTGCCCGGGCTCTTGCGCGCGATCGCCTCGACGACGTGGCGATAGCGATCGCGTGTCGCGAAGTCCATGGTCGCGTACGCGCCCGATGGATCCTTGCGCAGCTCGTGCTCGACGGTGCTCATCGTCTCGACAAACTCACGCCAGTCGGTCGCGCTGAGGAAGCGGAGGCTGCCGACGCTGTTACCGATCGAGACCTGGTCGGCCGCCTGGCTCTGACTGGCGAGCTCGAAGACGTGATCGATCGATTGACCACGCTCGGCGAGCCGGTGCTCGAGCCACGACATCGCGACCGCGAGTGCGGGTCCTTGCCCCTGCAACCGGCTCGCGAGCTCGGCGACGAATGCGTCGGTCAGCGGCCGATCTTCCTCGACAATCTCGGCGAGCACGATCACGACACGTCCCGGATCCTTGGAGGCGACCTCGACCATCTTGTCGACCCAGACCGCGGCTCGCTCGCGTTCGAGCCGTCCCTCGGTGACCGCGGTGACGACGCGCCGCATGTTCTCGAGGAGCGACAGGCGCAGCATGATCGGGATCGCCCACAGCTCGCCGAGCTGCAGCGCATCGACCTCCTGATATGCGGCGACGAACGCGCGCAGCGTCCCGCCGTCGACCCGTCCGTGCGCGTGCGAGATCAGCTCGAACGCGAGCTCATAGACGCGCGGTGTCCCGAGCGACGTACCATTCGTCAGTCGCGGCAACTCGCGCCCGTACGACTTCGGCAAGTGTTGGCGCGCCGTCATCACCTGCTGCTCGATCAGGTGGAAGTTGTCGATCAGCCACTCCGCGGCCGGCGTGATCTGACGCCCGCGCGTGACCGCCGCGGTCAGCAGCTCGTAGGCCCCACGGAGCACGTCCTCGTTGTCGGACAGCCGCTCGAGCAGCCGGTCGCCACCGCGCCCCGGCGTGGTCGTGACCTCGTGCCAGCCGGCCATGGTGCGGGCGTGGCGCTCGAGCTGCGCGACGTTGTAGAGCTCGGCCCGCATGCGGTGACCAGACCACGTTTCGATCGACCAGGTGCGGTTTCGGCGCGGGCTCACTCGGGCCTGTCGGGCCTCAGAGCCGGATGAAGTAGATCACCGAGACCGTCACCCCGATCGCGA
>JAYUYE010001236.1:0-6168 GCA_043752985.1 Myxococcales bacterium | reverse complement strand
CTCGAGAGCGAGATCACCAAGGCGCTCAGCGAGAGCGACTGGACGCGCGGCTACATCCTCGCGAGCCAGCTCGTGCAGACGATCGACGCGGTCCAGGTCAACCGCAACTTCATCAAGGCCAAGTACGAGCGCCTCAACGGCCGCGTCAGCGCGGCGAAGGTCGACGAGGCAACCCAGGCGCAGCTCGACCAGGGCATGAAAGAGATCATGCAAAAGTGGGGCGACGGAGACTTCGTTGCGGCGAACAAGCGGATCAACGCGCTCTACGGCGCGCTGCGCTAGTCAGTTGTCAGTCGCACGCGCCGCCGCCGACCTTGCGGCAGTTGGCGAGGGGATCGCGGACAGCCGCGGCGACAATCAGCGCGGTCGCAACGGTCACCACCACAGCGGCGCCGCCGACGAACAGGGGGCGCCGGTACCACGGCGGATCGATGTACTGGGTCGTGTCGCTGTTGATCGGCTTGCCCTGCAGGTCGTGCTTGATGATCGGATACGCGGTCATCCCGACGGAGACGTCAGTCGTACGGTCGTAGGGCACGTCGATGAAGCGCACGAAGTCGCGGTACTCGGGGTGCGTGACGCGCACCGCCTGCGTCCCGACCGGCAGCGCGACCTCGTTCTTGGTGCCGAGGACCGCCTTGGTCCCGTTGACGTAGACGGTGGCGCCCTTGGCGTCGATCACGAAGCGCAGGACGCCGCGATAGCGATCGGGCTCGAGTAGCCGCACGGCCGCGCCCGTCGGGCCGCCGCCCGTGTCTTCCTTGACGCCGACCGACAGCGTGGTCGAGCGCAGCTCCTTGCCGGTTTCGGCATCGGTCGCGGCGAGGTAGACGATCTTGGAGTCACCGAGCCCGGCGACTTCACCGTCGACGACGATCGTCGCACCCACGAGCTTGCCGACGTCGGCGAGGCAGGTTTGATCTCGGTCACAGACTTTGAGCTGGGACTTCTTCGAACGCTTGATTGCGTCGGCGACCTGCGCCGACGTCACGACCTTGGTGCCGGGCAGCGTTGCGAGCGCAGCTTCGAGCTCGCTGGTCAGCTTCTTCGTCGAGGCCGAGGTGTCCTCGGTACCGAGCGTGGACAGCGGCACGAGCGCGACTACCCGGGGCGGGGCAGGTTGCGCCGAGGCGGCGCGGGCCGCGACGACGAGCGCGGCGACGAGCGCGATCCGGGAGGCTGCGCTAGAGGGCACAGGCCGGGTCCTCGGGACAGGAGATGTAGTGCGTCTTTGCGGCGCGGGAGCCGATGGCCGTGCCGACGAAGACTGCCGCGATGCCGACGCCGACGATGAACCACGTCCGCGTGTAGAACGGCTTGTGCTCGATCCGCTGGAACTTGCCCGTGCCGATCACTTCCTTCGACGGAATCAGCCGGACCTCGACCTGGCTGACCTTCTGAAAGTGGACGTCGATCTCGTCGTCGAATGGGTCGTAGCCGGGTGCTTGCACGCGCAGCTTGTGCTTGCCGAGCTGTTGCTTGGAGAGCACGCCGAGGTTGGCCAGCGGCGTCTTTCCGATCGGCTTGTCGTCAAGCCGAACCTCGGCGCCGAGGATATCGGTCTGGATCTGGATCGAGCCGTGGAGCTGCGCGGGCGCGAGCAGACGATACGCTGCGACGCGAACGCCTTCGATCAGGTCATCCGGGCTGCCGCGCAACGGATCGCTGTCGATCCGCTTGATCAACTTCTGCGTCGCGACGTCGACGGCCTTGATGTTGAGCACGTAACTCGAGCCCATCGCGCCGACCGTCCCGGTGATCACCACATCGACGCCGATCTTCTTGCCGATCGCCGCGAGGCAGCGCTCCTCGCCGGTGCAGTTCTGCTGCTCGGACGTCACCGCGCGCTCGATCTCGCGGCGCGTGGGGAGCTGGTTCTTCGACAGCCGTGCGAGCTCCATGCGAAACAAGGTCTCGAGGCGCGCGACGAGCTCGTTCTCGATGCCGAGCGCATCGAACCGCCACACGGCGATCTTCTGGTCGAGCGCGGCCTCGGGACCTTCGCTCACAGACGGCGCAGGTGACGGCGCAGGTGACGGCGCAGGCTGAGCACGAACGACGGTGACCGACGCCACCGGAGCTGTCACCACCAGGGCGCTCAAGACCAGCGACATCAAACTCCGTACCACGATGCGCGATCCTATCATCGCTGCCCGCGGGACGTCGTGTTAGCGTGCGCACATGTCCTGGTCCCGTCGGGCGCTGATCGCCCTGGCACTCGCTGCCGTGACGGTGACCACGATCGGCTGCGCATCGGTGTCGACGGTGCGGGTGCAGCCGGAGAGCCTGTATGTGGGACCGAACCTGCGGCCGATCGCCGTGGTTCATGCTCAGGTCACCAGTGCGTACCTCCTGTTCATCCCGATCCCCGGCCGCGTCGATCTCGATCGCGTGGTCAACCGCATGCTGATCGCTGCCGCCAAGGCGCTGGGAGCCGACAAGGTCGTGAACATCCAGGTCGACATCACGCCGGACACCGGCATCTGGACGCTGCGGAAGTTGATCGGGTGGCGGAGCGCGGAGGCGAGTGGCGTCGCGGTAGTCGTCGAACCAGCCCCTCCGCCGCCGTGACGCCCGAGCTCGCGGCCAAACGGTTGATTCTTGTCGTCGGCAAGGGCGGCGTCGGTCGCTCGACCGTCGCGGCCGCGATCGCGGGTCAGCTCGCGGATCAAGGCAAGCGCACGCTGCTCTACGAGACGAACGCGAACGACCGGTTCGGTAACTACTTTGATAAGCCCGCGGTCGGCACCGAGGTGGTCCAGCTCGCGAACAACCTGTGGGCGGTCAACGCCACCCCCGCGAGCGCACTCGAAGAGTACGGGCTGATGGTCCTGCGCTGGAGGAGCGTCTACGAGATGGTGTTCGAGAACCGGGTGACGAAGGCGTTCCTTCGCGCGATCCCCGGGCTCGATGACTACGCGCTGCTCGGCAAGGCGTGGTTCCACACGACCGAGGAGAAGAAGGGCAAGCCGGTCTGGGACACGGTCGTGTTCGACATGCCGGCGTCGGGCCATGCCTTCTCGATGCTGCGCGTGCCGTGGGTGATCGTCGATACCGTTCCCGAAGGTCCGCTCACGCGCGACGCGCGCACGCTCAGGGAGCTGCTCACGGATCCGAAACGGACCGCGGCCGTGCTCGTGACGCTCGCCGAGGAGATGCCGGTCAACGAGGCGATCGAGCTCGAAGGCAAGCTGATCGGGCTCGGCATCAATCCGCAGCAGCTCGTCGTCAACCAGGTCTACCCGGAGCACTTCCCGCCCGACGGACCGCTCGCGCGCGTGCTCGATACGCTGGTCGCGTCCGAGTCGGAGCTCGCGTCGCCGCTCGCCGAGGTCACCGCGCACGGAAGCCTGTCGCGCGATCGGCGCACGCTCAACGCGCACTATCTCAGCGAGCTTGCGAAGCGTGCGAAGACGCCGCTCGTCGAGCTACCGATCGTGTTTGCGAAGGCGCTCGGATCGAAAGAGGTCCGCGCCCTCGGCCACTGGATGCGTAGCTGAGACGCTACTCGCCGGCGGCGCGCATCGGGAACAGCGGCTCGCCGTGGATCTCGAGGCGATACACGCTGTTCTCGGTCTCGACGTAGATCATCTTGCCGCCCGGCTCGCCAAGCACGCGCTTGACCGGCGTCGTGATCATGCGATGTCCATGCGGGTCGCGGAAGATCACCATGCCGCGGCCGATGTATGGATACGAGATCAGGTACCCGGTATAGAGCCGACCACTCGCGCCGGAGGGTCGCTCTGTACCGAGCTCACGAATCTTGCGTGCGGTGACGCTGACCATGAAAACGCTTACCTATAGTCTAGGAGATGCTCGTTCCGGCGTCATCCTCTTTGCGAGCCGACTGGGGGCGCGATGGGTGAGTTGACGATCGAGTCGCTGTACGAACAGGTACGTGCGGCAGTCCCGGCCACCGGGCCCGAGGCATCC
The DNA here is from genome assembly GCA_043752985.1 of Myxococcales bacterium. GTDB lineage: Bacteria > Myxococcota_A > Polyangia > Haliangiales > Haliangiaceae > JABFXX01. The sequence continues at coordinate 2,235 of JAYUYE010001236.1, read as the reverse complement.
GCGACACCCATCCAGGTTGCCCGGGGGATTCGGGTGCTTGCGCTCCGAACTCCGACGCTCCCGCCGGCTGCACACACCAACGTCTACCTCGTCGGGCCAGCCGGAGGGCCCGTGGCGGTGGTCGATCCCGGTAGCCCGTACCCCGAACAGCAGGCGGTGCTCGACGCGGTCCTCGCAAATTTGCCGATCGCGCTCGTCCTGCTCACGCATCACCACGGAGATCACATCGGTGGTGCGGCCGCGCTCGCTGCGCGCTGGAATGTGCCGATCGCCGCGCACGCTGCGACCGCGCGTCGGCTCGAGGGCATCCTCGAAATCACGCGGCTGATCGAAGACGGAGAGACGATCCACGGCATGACAGCGGTGCACACACCTGGCCATGCCGAGGGCCACCTGTGCTACGAGCTCGGCCCAGCGACCATCGCGGGAGACATGGTCGCCGGAATCGGCACGATCCTGATCGATCCGAGCGAAGGCGACATGACGCTCTACCTTGCATCGCTCGAGCTCCTTCTCTCGCGACCGGCCGCGACGCTCTTGCCGGCGCATGGGCCACCGATCGCCGATGGTCCGGCCAAACTTCGCGAGTATCTCGCACACCGCCGGATGCGCGAGGCGCGGGTCCTCGCGGCGTTGACCGATCAGCCGGCCGACGTCACCGCGCTGTTGCCCACCGCGTACGGGGATACGCCGCAGATGCTGTGGCCCCTGGCCGAGCGGTCACTGCTCGCCCACCTCCACAAGCTCGGCCGCGAGGGCCGCGCCCGCGATCATGGCTCCGGCCGGTGGTCACGGCTATAGTGCGCGTCCCTGTGGCTCTGACGTTTGATGGTTTACCTGAGGTCGCGATCGCCCGTGATCTGCTGCGGCGGTGGTGGGGCCTCGAGCTCGGCCTCACCGACGCCAAAGGTGGCGGCTACGAGCGCACCTCACACGCGACGTGCGAGAGCGTCCGCGGCAATGCGGGCGTCGCCTGCGCGAGCGAGCTGGCGGAGGTTGCAGCCGCGTTCAGCAAGACCCGCGAGCGCGGGGCGATCGTCCGACTCTGCCATGCAGGAATGACGATCGTCGCCGCGCCTGTGTACGGCGTCGCCGGTCTGGTCGGCGTCGTCTATGCGACCGGAGGCCGCGGCACCGATCCGGCCGCAATGGAGCGCGGGCTGATCGCGACCATCGGCTGCACGGCCGAAGAATCGAAGACGCTCGCGGAGGCGGCGCCGGTTCTGCCCGAGGCCGATCATGGGCGTGCGCGTGACCTCGTCGCGGCGGCAGCTGCAGCGGTCGAGCGCGCGCTTCCCGCGGAGATCGCGCCGACGACATTCAGTCATCCGTTCAACGAGATTGTCGGCGATGCCCCTGCGGTCCGCGACGTCGTCAAGCTCCTGACCAAGGTCGTCAAGAGCGAGGCCACCGTGCTCGTGCATGGCGAGAGCGGCACCGGCAAGGAGCTGATCGCGCGCGCGATCCACTATCACGGGCCGCGCGCGAAGAAGCCGTTCGTCGTTCAGAACTGCTCCGCGTTCAACGACAACCTCCTCGAGAGCGCGCTGTTCGGTCACGTCCGCGGCGCCTTCACTGGCGCGGTCAAAGATCAGCCCGGACTGTTCCAGGTCGCGGACGGTGGAACGTTCTTCCTTGATGAGATCGGCGACATGTCCGCCGCGCTCCAGGTCAAGCTGTTGCGCGTGCTCCAGGAGGGCGTGTTCATGCCGGTCGGCGGCACCAAGCCGGTGCGCGTCGACGTGCGGATCATCGCAGCCTCGCACAAGGACCTCGCGAACATGGTCGCGCACAAGCAGTTCCGCGAGGATCTGTTCTACCGGGTCAACGTCCTCAAGCTGACGGTGCCGCCGCTTCGCGAGCGCGTCAGCGACATCCCGCGCCTCGCTCAGCACTTCATCAACAAGCACTGGCGCGCCACCACGCCCGCCCCGCGGCTGTCGCAGAGTGCGCTCGCGCGGCTCGTCGCGTATCCCTGGCCTGGCAACATCCGCGAGCTCGAGAACGAGATGGAGCGCATGCTCGTGCTCGCCGGCGATGCGACCGAGCTCACGGGCTCGATGGTGTCGACACGCGTCGCCGGCATGGTCGCCGCGCCCGCAAAGTCGCTGCGCGACGAGATCGCGACCGCCGAGGCGAGCGCGATCACGCAGGCACTCGGCCGTCACCTCGGTGATCGCGACGGTGCGGCGCAAGATCTGTGCATCAGCCGCGCGTACCTCGAGGCTCGTTGTG
>JAYUYE010001235.1:0-2423 GCA_043752985.1 Myxococcales bacterium | reverse complement strand
TGTGGGCGTTCGTTCCGATCCGCGGCAAGTGGAACGTGTGGCGGCGGCGCGAGGATCGGCTGACGTTGTGGACCGCGTGGGGCGAACGGCCGGTGCAGCAGATCTTCCTCGATCCCGAGGAGACCAAGATCTGGGACGCGTTCGACGGCAACAAGCGCCTGATCGAGCTGCGTCATCATCACGACAACGCGAAGATCATCTCGCTCGTCCGCAAGCTCGTGCACAGCGATGTCCAGGCGCTCAAGCTCTCGGTCATGCCGTGGACGGTCTACGCCAAGCGCCCAGCGATGGCGCCGCCGTACCTGACGTCGACGATGCCGTACCCGAAGTGGGAGGTCGGCACCAAGGTACCGGGCTGGCGTGAAGCATCTGCCGGCGAACCGCGCGCGAGCATGAGCGAGATCTCGCCGTCCGAGTACTACAAGCACGACATCAGCGACGCCGACGCGCAGTTCGATCACCAGGAGACCACGCTCTCGCACCTCCTGCGCGAGCCGCATCCGGCCCTGCACGACAAGACCTACGGAGGAGCGCTGGTCGATGCGCTGCTCTCGAGAGACGGCTTCGTGGCCGACGGTCGCGTTCGCGTGCTCGAGATCGGTGCCGGGCTCGGCTACGTGGCGAAGGATGCGATCAAGCGCCTGACCGATGCGAACCGCACGGTCGAGTACACGATCATCGAGCTGTCGCCTGCGCTCGCCGCTGCGCAGCAGGCGCGGATCGGCAAGGGCAACGCAACCTGGATCATGGGCGACGTGCTCGATGGGGACGTGCAGGCGAAGGTCGCCGCGGGCGGGTTCGACCTGATCATCTCGAACGAGATGGCAGGCGATCTGCCGGCGCGTCAGCTGTCACGCTCGGATCTCGGTCTTGGCCCCGAGGACGGCACGGTCGACCGCGACAAGCTGCGCGCGTTCTCAGCCGTTGCTGCAGATCGCGAGGTCAACCTCGATGACGCGCCCGAACCGTTCTACCTGATGACCGGAGCATTCGAGCTGGTCGAGAAGATCGGGACGTGGCTCGCGCCCGGCGGCGGTGCAGTGATCACCGAGTTCGGCGATCTCTCGGCGTGGCCCAAGCTATCCACGCACCTCGATCATCCCGAGCTGTCGACGCACTTCGGTCAGCTCCACCAGGCTGCGAAGGCGGCGGGGTTCGAAGCGAAGATCGAGTTCGTGATCGATCTCCTCGACTTCGATCGCGATCAGAAGGGCCTCGCGACGACGCGCAGCCACTTCCGCGCACTGCGCGCCCTCGCCGCGGACGCGGGCGTCGAGCTCGCGAAGATCGGCTACACGCCCGAGCTCCTCGCGACGGCGGTCGGCGACAAGCTCCCTCTCGAGAACCTCGGTGAGCTGCGCTGGGACAAGATCGAAGATCGCCTGATGGGCCTCGTACCGCACGAGTTCAAGGCTCTCCTCATGCGTCGCGCGCGCTGACGCCCACCCGGGCGACCGTGCTCGGGTTCGAGCTGATTCGTAGAAGGCCAATCCTGTGGTGTGGCCTACGGTTGGGCGTGTGGTCCGACGCTTGCTCCATCTGGGGGCGTAGCGGAGTGTCGATGCGTCTCACCTGAAGGAGAACCTAGATGTCCAACTTGATTCGCTTTCGCTCGATCCTCGTCGCGGCAAGCTTGCTCGCAAGCTCGGCGGCGTGCACCCAGAAGTCCGAGACGCGGAGGGAAGCTGACCGCGCGGCAGAGAACGTCAAGGACCAGGTCGAGGATCTCAAGAACGAGTCCCGCGACCTCGCCGAATCGGCGAAGGAATCGGGCAACGCGGAGATGGTCGACCGCGACCTGGTCGACGATGATCGTCGCTTGCCCGACACCACTGCCTCCCGGACGGACACGGTCGTCGGTCGTGCGGCCGACAAGGGGATGAATGAAGTCGCTGACGATGCCAAGGACGTTGGCAAGAACGCTCGCGAGCTCGCCGATGCGAGCAACGAGTTCAAGTATCGCAAGATGGTCCGGATCCAAACGATGCGCGCGGTGCACGCTGTCCACGCATCGCAGCCGAACCTGATCAATGCGATGGCGCAGTCGTTCCCGTTGGTCGAGAAGGACCGCGGCGAGGTCAACGAGAAGCTCGTGATCTTCCAGATGCGGCTCGACGAAGCAGGTAACGCGATCCAGAGCCTGGAGCTGGTCGAAGCCAAGGACTGGGAAGTTCGCAATGACGCCGCGAGCAAGGCGCTCGATCGCGTCGAGGATGCGGGCGACGAGGTCTGGGAGTCCTTGAAGGACGCGGAGCGGACCGACGGCCGGACGTCGATGCGCTGATCTCCTGACTCGCGGCGCGTGCTAGCGTCGCGGCGATGGCGAAGCTCCTCGAGTACAACGCGACACTGACCGAGCGCATCGATGTCACCGATGCGCTCACTGTGTTCCGGATCCAGCCGGACAACCCGCCCGAGAACCG
>JAYUYE010001234.1:0-6174 GCA_043752985.1 Myxococcales bacterium | reverse complement strand
CGCCGGGCAGTCCATTCGCGCCGCCCCCCGCGCCGCCTTCTTCGGTGGCTCCCTCTCCTCCTCCTCCGCCGCCCGCTGCGATCAGCACGTCGACATTCGCGTAGCGCAGCGCCGATCTGCCGCCGCCACCGCCGCCATACGAGCCCGCCAGCCCGCCGCCGTCGCCACCGCCATTCGCGCCGCCGAGGCCGGTCTCGGTTCCGTCGCCACCCCCGCCGACGAGCACGGTCAGCTGCTGGGTCACGCCGGTGAACCGCGCGGTCGCAAATCCCGCGCCGCCACCGTGGCCGTTGTCACTGCCGCCACCTCCGCCCCACATCTTCACGGTGATGCTCGAGCACCCCGCGGGGAGCGTGAGCATGGACATCGCGCCCGTGGTGAAGCCCTGCGAGCCAGCGACGCAGATGCCCGGCGCGTCGATCGCGGCATCGGGTACGGCGTCGGTCGCCGCATCGATCGCATCAATTGCGGCGTCGATCGCGCCGTCGATGCTGACGCACGTCCCGGTCGAGTCGCAGACCTGGTCGGCCGGGCACTCGCCGTTCACGGTGCACTTCACGCCGAGCGGCACCGTCGGCGAGTAGCAGCCGGCAGCGAGCGCGCTGACCCAGAGCACCATGACTCGCGTCCCCGACACCCGATCAGGTTACCACGCACGTCACCCGCTCTCGCCAGATTGATATGCTCGCCCGATGAAGACAGGTTTGATCGCGGTGGTCGTCGCGCTGCTGTGTGCGCCGACGGTGGCGGATGCGTTCTGTGGGTTCTACGTCTCGGGCAGCGACCAGAAGCTCGCTGCGGATGCGACCCAGGTCGTGCTGATGCGGAAGGGAACCCGCACCGTGCTGTCGATGCAGAACAACTACAAGGGACCGGCGGACGCGTTCGCGATGGTGATTCCGGTGCCGGTCATCCTCAAGGAGAGCGACGTCAAGACGCTGCCGAAGGAGGTCTTCGCGACCATCGAGCGGATGGGCGCGCCTCGCCTCGTCGAGTACTGGGAGCAGGATCCGTGTGCGCCCGAGCCCGAGGACGACATGCAGCGCAACAGGATGTCGATGCAGAAGCGCTCTGCGCCGGGGACGGGGGCGGCGAAGAGGAAGGAGGACCTCGGCGTCACGGTCGAAGCGCAGTTCTCCGTCGGTGAGTACCAGATCGTGATCCTGTCGGCAAAGGAAGCCACCGGCCTCGACACCTGGTTGCGCCGCGAGAAGTACAGGATCCCGAAGGACGCCGCGCCGCTGCTGCGGCCGTACGTCGAGAGCGGCATGAAGTTCTTTGTCGCGAAGGTCGATCCGAAGAAGGTGAAGTTCGTCGCAGGCCGCGCGGAGCTGTCGCCGCTGAGGTTTCACTACGACTCGGAGCAGTTCGCGTTGCCGATCCGGCTCGGGCTCGCCAACAGCTCGGGCACCCAGGATCTGATCGTCTCGATCCTCGCGCCGTCGCAGCGCTACGAGGTCGCGAACTACAAGAACGTCACGATCCCCACGAACCTCGACGTCGAGGAGTCCGTCCGCGAGAAGTTCGGCGCGTTCTACGCGGCGCTGTTCGATCGCACGATCGAGAAGAACCCGGGCGCGGTCGTGACCGAGTACGCATGGCAGGCGACGAACTGCGACCCGTGTCCCGGTCCGGTGATCAGCAGCGCGGATCTGATGACCCTCGGCGGCGACGTGATCGAGGGAGCGCAGCTGGCAGCGCCCGACAAGGCGGCGCCGAGCAAGTCGCCCGCGCGTAAAATGCCGTCGATGAAGCGCCGCGTGCCGAGCAGCTGGGGCATGGACTACGTGCTGACCCGGTTGCACGCACGGTATGGCAAGGACATCACGAACGATCTGGAGTTCAAGGCGGCGCCGCCCATCGTCGGTGGTCGCGAGCAGCTCCAGGACGGCAACAAGCTCGAGGAGGGCGCGAAGCCGGCGAGCGTGAACAACTTCCAGGGGCGCTACGCGATCCGCCACAAGTGGACGGGCAAGCTCGCCTGCAAGGATCCGCACCGTGGTCGCTGGGGTGGCCCGCCGAACGGTGGCGCCCCGACGATCAAGCCGGCGCTCGGCCTCGCGTTCGCGCCGCGTGGACAGCTGCAGCTCGCGACGTCGATCAAGCAGGACGTTCCCGAGATCGGGCTCAACAAGGGCGTCCTCGAGCCGCTCAAGACGCCAGCTCCGAAGAAGCTCTGAACCGACGGAGGCCCGGCACCGCGCGGGCACCGGGCCCCAACGACGAATCGCTGACTAGTCTCGGCGGTACATCGTCATGACGCACGCCCCGCCGAGGCCGAGGTTGTGCTGGAGCGCGACCTTCGCGCCCTCGACCTGACGCTGCTCCGCCTGACCGCGGAGGTGCCACACGAGCTCGGTGCACTGGGCGAGTCCGGTCGCGCCGAGGGGGTGACCCTTCGAGAGCAGACCGCCCGACGGGTTCGTGACGAACTTGCCGCCGTACGTGTTGTCACCGTCCCAGATGAACTTCTCCGCCTCGCCTTCCTTGCAGAGACCGATCGCCTCGTACGTGAGGAGCTCGTTCGTGGTGAAGCAGTCATGGAGCTCGACGACCTGGATCTCCTCGGGGCCAATGCCGGCCTGCTCGTAGACTTTCTTCGCGCACGCCTTCGCCATGTCGTAGCCAACCATCTTGATCATCGAGTGCTCCTCGAAGGTCGAGGGGTAGTCGGTCGTCATCGCCTGCGCCGCGATGTACACGGGCTTCGAGATGTTGTGCTTCTTCGCGAAGTCGTCGGAGCACAGGATCGCCGCGGCCGCGCCGCACGTCGGCGGGCAGCACTGGAACCGGGTCAACGGATCGAACACCTCGGGCGAGGCCATGATCTCCTCGACCGACAGGACCTCCTTGAACAGCGCGTAGGGGTTCTTCGACGCGTGCTGGCGGGCCTTCGCGCTGATCTTCGCGAAGGTCTCCTTCTTGGTGCCGTACTTCCAGCGGTACTCGCGACCGGCGCCACCGAACATCTGCGCGGCGGGCGGTGCCGAGTTGAAGCCCTGCTCTTCGTTCATCACGTTGACGAACTGGTCGAGCGGGTTCGCGCGATCGGTCCACTTTGCGGAGAGGGCGCCGGCTTCCATCTGCTCGAAGCCGACGACGATCACGCACTCGGCCATCCCGCCGGCGACCGCCTGCGAGCCGAGCATCTGCGCGGAGCTGCCGGTCGAGCAGTTGTTGTTGACGTTGAAGACCGGGATGCCGGTCTGGCCGAGCTGATAGATCGCGCGCTGACCGCACGTCGAGTCGCCGTAGACATAGCCGGCGAATGCCTGCTGCACCTCGGTGAACGGGATCTTCGCGTCGGCGAGCGCGGCCTCTCCGGCCTTGCGCGCCATCACGTGATATTCCTCGCTCTTGCCTGGCTTGGCGAAGGGAACCATTCCGACGCCGATGACATTTACTTTGCGTGGCATGTGAGTTTTCTCCTTCGTCCGTTCAGATCAGGGCCTTGAGGAAACCGAGACGGTGCGCGACGGAGACATCTCCGTCGACCCGCAGCTTGCCGAACTGATAGAGGCTCTTCGCCGCCGCCTTGCCGGTGACGAGCGACACGAGGTCCGCATCGGTGATCGTGACGGTCGCGTCGACCGTCTCGGGATCCTTGCCGCCAAGCGCGAACGTCTGCTCGGTGCCGTCGACAACGAACTTGAGCGTCGCGCGCACTTCGCTCGCGAGGCCCGGGTTCTCGGCGAGGCGCTTGGTGAGCGCAGCGAAGATCTTCGGGGCCAGCGCATCCGCAGTCGCGGCCGGAGCCGCCGCCGCAGGAGATGCACCCGCTGCCGGCGCTGCACCGCGCCGCTTCGCGATGACTTCCACTGCCTTGCTCGGGTCGAGCTTGCCGAGGAAGTTCAGCTTCTGCGACGCCATCACGTTGCCGGAGATCTTGAGCTTGCCGGTCGTGAACAGCTTCATCGCATCGGCCTTGCCTTGCGTCAGCGCGAGGAAGTCCTCCTCGGTGAGCTCGAGCGTGCACTCGCCGGAATCGCCGCCGGCCTTGACGCTACCCGCGCCCTTGAGGTCGAGGGTCCAGCTCCTGGCGCCGATCTTCCACAGATACGTCGTGTTGACCTTGCCCGCGAGGTCGGGGTTCTGCACGAGGTACTCCTCGATCACCGCGAACACGTCGTCGGTGGTCGGGACGTAGTCCGTAGGGACGCCCGCCGCCGCGGTCGGGGGAACTCCAGCGCCTGCACCGCCGGTGCGCTTCGACGTCTCGGCGAGCACCATCTCGGGCGTCAGCTTCTTGAGGAAGCCAAGCTTTTGCGACGCCATCACGTCGCCGGAGATCTTGAGCTTGCCGCTCGAGAACAGCTTCATCGCGTCGGCTGCGCCGGTGGCCATCTGCATGAAGTCGGCGTCGCTCATCTCGAGCGTGCACACGGCCTTGCCGGCGACACCCTCGGTGACGGTGCCGGGCGGCGTGGTCAGGTCGATCGTCCACGCGCTCTCGGGGCTCGACAGCTTGAACAGGAAGTTCGTCTTGACCTTCTCGGCGGTCGCCGGGTTGCCGCCGACGAACGCTCCGATCGCGCGGAAGATGTCGGCGGTGTTCGGCACCGCGGCGGCGGACTTGCCGGCAGCGGCGGCCGCGGGCTTCGAACGATCCTTGGGCTTCGGCAGCTCGGTCCACAGCTCGGCGGCTGCGTTCGAGATGCAGACCTCTCCGGTCTCCTTGACCTTGGTGCGGAAGACGATCTTCGTGTCGCTCTCCTTCCACATCTCGGTGACGAGCGTGGCGCCGGGCAGCACACTCGACGCGAACCGCGCGCGGATCGACTTGATGAAGCTCGGGTCACCGTTCGGTGCGAACGCCTGCGCGACGTGGCGCGTGGCGAAGCCAAACGAGCACAGGCCGTGGAGGATCGGCTTGTCGAAACCGAACGCCTTGGCGAACCCTGGATCCGCATGCAGCGGATTCCAGTCGCCGGACAGGCGATAGAGCAGCGCCTGGTTATCGGAGGTCTTGTCCTCGATGACCTTGTCAGGCGCGCGGTCGGGCGGGACGTTGACGTCGGCGCTCGGGCCGCGCTCTCCACCCCAGCCCCCGGCGCCGCGGACGAGCGTCGTGAGCTCGTTGCGGATCAGCTCGTCGCCGTGCTCGTCGTACGTGATCATCTCGTTGACGACGAGCGCGTTCTTGCCCTTGTCGTAGATGTTCTTGATGGTCGCCTTCGTCGTGAACTTGCCCTTCGTGGGAATCGGGCGCTTGACCTCGGTGTACTGCTCGCCGTGGAGGACGCGGTCGAGGCCGAACGACAGGCCGGGAGCCTGGATGCCTTCCTTCGCCTGCGCGAACACCATCGTGATCGCCGGGACCACGCCGAAGCTCGGGAGGACCTTCATGCCCTTGCCGTGCATCTCGTAGACGAGCGCGAGGTCGGTGTCGTTCGTCGGATCCTTGGCGGCACCAACACCGAGCGCGTAGAGCGAGACGTCACGGACGTCGTAGCTCATCGTGTGCTCGGGGAACGTGTAGCCGAGCGCCTGGTCGACATCGATGAACTGGTTGCCGCCCTTCGACGGACCCGCCTCGACGTTCGCCATGATCGGCTGCATCGACTCGGCGACCGAGCCGGGATGCGTGGTCTTGTCGAACTGCGTGATCGCCTTCCACGCGCCGTCGACGTCCTCGGGCGTGACGTCGCGGCCGAGGCGGAAGGTCTTGCCCTCCGAGCGCTCCCACCGCAGCTTCGCGAAGAAGCCGCCGCCGACCTCGAACAGGCCGCCGGTCTCTTCGTTGCTCTCGTGGGCGAGCCGCGCGACGAGCGCTGACACGAACTCGGGCTTCAGAGCATCGAGCAGCTCCTTCGGGAGCACGGTCTCGGTCATGCGCGAGCCGGCGATCGGCGCGATCGTGTTGACGATGACGTTGCGCTTGCGACCCTCGGCCGCGAGCGTCTGCGTGAAGCCGTGGATGCCGAGCTTGGCCATCGCGTAGTTCGCCTGGCCGAAGTTGCCGTAGATGCCGGCCGCGCTCGCGGTGTTGATGATGCGGCCGTAGCCCTGATCGTTCATCAGGGCCCACGCGGCGTGGGTGACCTTCATCGCGCCGAGGACGTGGACCTTGTAGACGAGGTCCCAGTCCTGCTGGGTCATCTTCTTGAACGAGACATCGCGGAGGATGCCGGCGTTGTTGATGATGATGTCGATCTTGCCGAACGCGTCGACACA